>NZ_JBFAIU010000352.1:0-7811 GCF_040654855.1 Asanoa sp. NPDC050611 | reverse complement strand
CAGGCGGCGAGGAACATGGGGTCGCCGCCACAGACCAGCAGCGCGTCGGCGTCGCTGCGTATATGGATGCAGAGCAAAGCCTCCAGCCGGCCTCCGACGATGCCGACGGCGGGTCGGGCGTCGTGGGCCGCGGGGTCAGGCAGCGGACCCGTGCCCAGGGAGGCGCACGGCGACGACCCGATCCCCCGACTGCCGACCCACCGCGGATGACGTGAGGTGTCGGCGCAGGGCGGCGTGCCGGAAACCGGTAGGTCCCCCGGACTGCTGGAGGACACCGCGCAGGTGTGCGTCGTGAAGGAAACTCATCGGCCGCCACGGCGAGTCCCCGGTCAGGGCGGACCAGGCGCGGTAGAAGCAGAACGGCAGCCATTCCCCGGCGGCGGCGACCATCACCGCGCCGCAGAGGCCCGCGGTGACGCCGGCGGCTGGGCCCAGCACCGCGGCGGTTCCGGTCGACGACAACGCCATGGTCAGCGTGTAGCGCCGATCGTCGCGGAGTGTCGCGGCCGGGCTCAGCGCGTGCGCGACGCTCGCGCCGACGATGACGAAGGCCATGCCGGCGAAGCAGGCGCCGACCGCCAGGCCGACGAACGGGCCGGCGCGGAGGCCGAACGGGACGCCGAACCCCACTCCGAACAAGGCGGCCACGCCGAGCGCCAGCCAGAACAGTCAGTTCCGGGTACGCACGGCGGCCAGCGTCAGCCGGCGTGGCATCGCGGTCTCGGGCGTCCGCCGCGACCAGATGAGGCACGCGGAAAGGATGATGGTGGCATCCGCCCGCGAAAGTCCCATACCGCGGGCGATTCACCCGTAGGCGATCGTCAGAACGGGGCGCGGCGCCGCTGGCCGATCAGGGTGCGCGCCGCCAGCAGGAGGAGGCAGGCGGCCCAGACCAGGGCCAGGGTGACCGGGTCGGGAAGCACCGGCAGCGCCACCGGCCAGTCGTCGTCGAGGAAGACCGGGGTGGCGCGGCCCGCGACCGCCCACGCCGCGACGGCCAGCAGCGGACCGACGAGCACGCCGACCAGCGTCGGCCACACGCTCATGCGGCGGCCGGCCGCGCGGAGCGTCGCGGCGGCGACGCCCTGGGTGCGCAGGACCCGCCCGCGGGCCGCCCGGCCGGTGCGCTCGACGGACCCGACCAGGCCGAGCCCGAGCAGCACGAGCAGCGCCGCGAAGGCCGCGGTGACCAGCTCGTAGCGGGCGGCCAGTGCGGCGCCCGACCGGTCGGCGTAGTCCGCGAGGTCGCTCGCCGCCGTCGCGCGCAGCACGATGAGGTTCACCTTCGCGAGGCGCGCAACGGCGTCGGCCGGCGCGTCCGGGCCGAGCCAGACCTGCGGGAACGCGCCGGCACCCATCGGTGCGGCGCGGTCGAGGTAGCCGAGGTCGGCCAGGAGTCCGGAGGCGCCGAGGCCGGTCACCGTGGGCAACGCGCCCACGGCGGTCGCCGGCACCGGCTCGGTGTGGCCGGGCGACGCCACCGCCCAGCCGGTGTCGGTCTCCCGCGCCGTCGCGGACTCCGTCCGCAGCACCGGCACCACCTCGGGCACGTCGGCCACGGTCAGCCGTTGGGGAGCGTCGCTGGCCGCCATCTCGACGGTGATCGCGCCGGCCGCGGTGGTCAGCTTCGGTGCGGTCGCCGTGACGTTGTCCTGGGTGGAGCCGCGCCAGCGGCTCTGGTCGCCGAGCACGGCACCGTCGGCCACCACCTGGTCCGGCGCCGCCTGTCGGATCTCGTGCACGGTGAGCTGGAGGGTCGACGGGACCGGCTCGATCTCGACGGCGACCAGCCGGCAGCCGGCGTCGCAGTTGGGCAGGCTGTTGGTGTAACGGTGCCGGCCGAGCTGGACGTCACCGAGCGCGACGGTGCGCTCGGTCTCGCCGGGCGGCTGCACGACGGCCCGCAGCTCGGGCTCCGAACCCTCGCGGAACCGGCCACGCACCGGGTCGAAGCTCGGCATCGCCACTGTCGCGTCGATCTCGATCCGGTCCCCGGTGATCGTGATCGACGGTGCCACCGGCGGCCGGAGCCGGGCGAGGAGGTCGGCGGGCACGGTGCCGTCCGGTGCGACGGCCGCGAACCGGTCGGTGTCGACGGCCACCGTCGGCGGGCCCGAGCCGGTCATCGGGATCGCGACCGCGGCCATCGCCCAGGTGCCCTCCGGGTCGGCCTCGCGGACGGCCGCTCGCAGGGCTCCGCCGCTGACCAGGTTGACGTCGAGCACGCGGGCGGCGCCGAGCTCGCTGGCGGCGCGGCCGGCCCGGGCGGTGTCGCCCGCGTCGACGGCGAGCACGGTGAAGCAGAGCAACGCGACGCCGAGCACGGCCAGCGTCACGGCGCGCCGGGGAGCCGACCGGCGCGACAGCTCGATGCCCGCGAGCGCACCGGCCAGCCGGCCGGCGGCCAGCGCCCGTAGGCCGGCGCGACGGGCGGCGGGTGCCAGCAGACGCCCGACGAGCAGCGCGCCCGCCAGGATCACCAGCGCGGGCGCCAGGATGGCGAGGCCGCCGCGGGCGGGACCGGTCGCGCCGCGCGCCTCCACGACCGCGAACGCGGCCAGCGCGAGGACCATCGCGTCGACGGTCGCCGAACGCCACGCGCCGCTCTGCCGGGACACCTTGCGCAGCAGGTCGATGGCCCGGCCGGTGACGACGCTCCGGTAGGCGAGCGCGACCGCGAGCCCGGCGCCGGCCACCGCCACCAGAGCGAACCGGAGCAGGTTGCCACCCAGGCCGAGGTCGCCGTGGCCGCCGGGGACGGCGAACACGCCGACGTACTGGCCCGCCAGGAAGCCGAGCGGCGCGCCGGCGAGCACGGCGACCGCGTCCGGGCCCGCGGCCAACCACCAGCGGTAGGGCACCGGCAGGCCCCGCACGGCGACCTGGCCCAGCTCGGTGCGCCGGGCCTCCGCCCCGGACGCCGCGGCCAGGAAGATCACGAACCAGCACAGCGGCACGACCGTCATGGCCAGCCACGGCACCAGCGAGCGCACCGCCGCCCGGCTCTGCCCGATCCGCTCGATCAGGCCGTCGGTGCCCTGCACCAGGTTGGCGTCGAGCTCGTCGGCCTTGGCCTGCATCCGGGCGAGCTCGGCCGGATAGCGGTCGACCCAGTCGACCGTGAGCTGGGCCGGGTCGGCGACGAGGTCGTAGCTTTGCGCCTCCGGCACCTCCAGGTCGAAGAGCCCCGCCGTGGCCCGGGAGCCGTAGATGGGCTCGACGCCCACGCCGTCGATCGTGGACGCGGCGCGCACCTTGGGATCGGTGAACAGGCCCGGCGGGAAGGGTGAGACCGGACCCCAGTAGGGCGCGGTCGGGTCCGTCGGCCGGTAGACGCCGACGATCGAGAGCGACGCGGCGCCGCCGATCCGGACCAGCTGGGCGGCGCCGTCGACGGTCTGGAACTCGGACTGCCGGACGGAGACCGCGTCGCCGACACCGGCACCCAGCTGGGCCGCGCTCTGGAAGCCGATCATCACCTCGCCCCGGCCCGTGGGGCACCGCCCGGCGTCGAGCGTCACGTGTGCGCAGACGTCGTCGCGGTAGGACAGCTGCCACGAGAGGTCGATGTCGCGTGGCGCGGCGGCGAACGCGGCGCCGAAGATCAGGTCGAAACCGGGCGTGGCGAACTGCGTGCCGCCGAGCCGCTCGAAGGTGTTGCCGGTCTCCGTAGGGTCGTCGCCGACCGGCCGGATGCCGAGCACCGTCTCACTCGGCGCGGCCGCGGCCACCTCGGTCGCCACGACCGCGCGTTCCGCGGCGGCGACGTAGGCCGGGCCCGCGACCGCGGCGGCCACGGGCAGCGCGCCGAGCAGCAGCAGGACGCCCGTGCGCCCGCGGGCGGCGCGGAGCAGGTCGACGATCACGCCGATCATGCCGACTCCCCACCGTCGCGCTGCGGCCGGCCCGACGCGAGCGCGACCACCAGGGCGAACACGAGCGCGGCGGCGCCCGCCGCGAGCAGCAACGGCCCGGGCCGCACGGCGGACGGCGCCGGCAGCACGTCCCAGCCGTCCGGGAAGGCGGACAGCGGCGCCGCCAGGACGGTGCGGGCCGGCACCGCGGTGAGCACGCCGGCCACGAGCGCGACCACGGCCACGATCAGGTAGCCACCGAACATCGCCCGCCGTGCGGTCCGCGCGGTGAGCCCCTGCTGGCGCAGCGCCGCCAGCTCGGTGGTGCGCGGACGCCGCTCGACCGCCACGATCACGCCCAGGGCGCCGGCCGAGAGCAGCACCATCAGCGCGGCGGCGAGCAGCTGGAACCGGATCGTCGACGGCGGTGCCTGCCGCGAGTAGCGCTCGGCCAGCGCGGCGATCGTGCCGCTGCCGAACACCGCCACACCGTGGTCGCCGAGCCGGTCGGCGAGGTCGGCCGGCGCGCCGTCGGTCGCCCAGACCTGCAGCGACTCGCCGCCGCCGAGGTCGCCGCTCATCAGGTCGGCGGTCTCGAGGTCGACCAGCACCGCGTCGCGCCCGACCCGGGGCACCGCGCGGGCCGCACCCGTGACGGCGATCGGCACCGCGATGCCGGGGAACGCCACGACGTGCGGGTCGCCGGCCGCGAACTCGGCGCCGCGGACACCGGCGGCGATGGCCGGCAGTCGTTCAGGGGTGTCGTCGACGAAGACGTAGGGGTCGCTGTCGATTGGGCGGCCCGGCGTCACGACCAGGCCGTCCGCGGTGACGGACACGGCCGCCGGTGCCGAGCCGGCGCCGACCGCGGTGCGCCAGCGGGACCGGTCGGCGAACGTCGCCTGATCGATGCCGCCGTCCGCGCCGCGCAGCGCCGAGAACAGCACCGCGTCGGGCGCCGGGTACTCCGGCGCCACGGTCGGCGCCGCGGCGGGCGGCGGCGCTCCGTCGGGTGACTGGGTCGGTGGCGGCGCGGGCGGCTGGCTCGGTGGCGGCGTGGGCGGCTGTGTCGGCGGTGGGACCGCGCCCCGGCCGACGACCTCGAACGAGACCAGCCGGCAACCGTCGGCGCAGCCCGCCGCCTTGGCGCGGCGGTCGGCGCGCGGGCCCGTGACCCGTCCGAAGTCCGCGGTGACCGTCGCGCCGTCGGCGGCCACGAGGGTCGCCTTGACGGTGGCGCTGCCGCGCGGGGCCGCCGCGGTCAGCGTCAGCTCCGCACCGCGCACGGTCAGCAGCGGGGGCGCCGCCGGCCGCAGCCGGGCGGCCACCGCCGCGGCGTCGACGCCGCCGGAGTCGCCCCGCCAGCGGGCCACCGTCGCCAGCCGCGTCGCGTCGACGGCCAGGACGCCCAGGTTCTGCGACGCGACGACCGCCATCGCGAACCGGCCGTCGGGGTCGACCGCGCGGGTCGCCGCCAGCAGTGCGCTCCGGCTCGGCGCGGTCACCAGCAGCACCCGGTCGGCGCCGATCTCGTTGGCGGCCCGCTCGGCGCCGGACCGGGTCGTGGTGTCCGATGTGGCCACCGCGACGCAGAACAGGGTCACCGCCGCGGTCAGCAACGCGGTCAGCCGTGGCACCGCGGGGCGGCGGGCCAGCTCGGTCGCGGTGAACGCGACGCCGAGCCGACCGGCCCGCAGCGCCCGCCCGGCGACCCGGGCGGCCACCGGGACCACGACCCGGGCCAGCACGACGCCCAGGGCCAGCGCCAGCAGCGCGGGCGCGAGCAGTGCCAGCCAGGTGCTCTGAGCGCCGGGCTGTGCCGGGTCGCGGCTGGCGTAGGACCAGGCCTCGTAGGCGCCCGCCAGCGCGAGGATGACCAGCACCCCGTCCACCGCGCCGTAGCGCCAGCCGGTGTGCCGCGGCGGCACCGCGCGCATCAGCAGCGCGACCGGTGCCGCCAGCGCCCGGCGCTCGGCGACGGCGGCGGCCAGGATCGCCCCGAGCACCGTCACGGCCGCGGCCGCCACGGAGAGCAGGTCGGTGACCGTGGCCGAGGTCTGCCCGATGCCGGTGCCCGCCCGCAGCGGGAGCATCGCGGCCAGCCCGACGAGGCCGCCGGCCAGCATCGGCAGCGCGCTCTGCCCGAGGGTCAGCGTCAGCATCCGGCCGCGGCCGGCGCCACGCAGCTTGAGCAGGCCCACGTCGCGGTGGCGTTCCAGTGCGCCGTGCCGGACCGCCAGGAACAGCGCGATCCAGCAGAACGCGAGCAGCTCGACCAGGCTGACCGGCACCGCGTACACGATGTCCAGCTGGCTGTTGTAGATGGTGACCGCCAGCACCCGCAGCGGCGTCTGCGGCTCCCAGCCCGCGGCGCCCAGCGGGGCCACCGCGCTGACGATGTGGTCGCGCACGGTCAGCGGCGCGGTCCCGGAGAACAGGTCGCTGCCCGCCAACGCGTCGACGGTCAGCGTGGTGGTCTGCGGCTGGGCGGCGACGATGGTCTCGGCGGTGGCGAGCAGCGGCGCCGTGCCCTCCGCGCCGACACCGGGCAGCCGCGCGGCGGCCCAGAAGTCGGAGTAGGGATCGGCGATCCGGTAGACGGCCGTGACCGTGAGCGGCCGCTCCTCGAAGCCCGGGGCGTAGGCGAGCCGGTCGCCGGCACCGACGTCGTACGCCCGGGCCGTGGTCTCGCTGACCGCGACCTCGCCGGGCCGGCTCGGGCAGCTGCCGTCGAGGATCAGCTCGGCGCAGAACCCGGTGCGGGTGGCGAGCAGCAGGGAGTCGCTGTCGCGGCCGCGGATCACCGCGCCGTTGACGATCCAGGTGCCGCGCACGGTCAGCGCGGGCAGCGCGAGCGCGCCGCTGACCGTCTGCTCGGCCTGGCTGATCGCGTCGGGGGTCAGGTCGCGCTGGTCGATGCCGCGCCGCATGAACACGCCGCGCTCGCTGGCCGGTGCGGCGTCGGCCGCGGCGCTGGCGAGGTCGCGCGTGGTCGCGGCGATGTACTGCGGTGCCGCGGCCGCCGCGGCGGCGGAGAGCACCGTGAGCAGGAACAGCGTGATCGCGGGCGCGCGCCGGCTGGCCAGAGCGCGCACGATCAGACCGAACATCCCCGCTCCCGTCGACCGAGCCCGGCGTCGGCGCCGGACACGCCTGGTGGACGCGACCACCGTGCGGAGAGGTTGTCACGATCTTCCGCTCGTGTCTGCCCCGTGACCCGATGCGACGGCACTTGCGCCCGCACCGCAGGATGGCTACATGGAACTCCTCCGAAAATGGGCCACCCGAGCAGGCGCGATCATCACCACCGCCACGCTCGCCGTGTTCGTGCCGGCCGTCGCCTGGGCCAGCACCTCCGGCGCGTCCGACGTCGTCTACGAGGCGGCCCGCCGCCGCCGCGGCGGCATGGGCTTCCTCGGCATCGGCAGCCTGCTCTGCTGCCTGGTCGTGGTCGCGCTGATCGTGCTCGGCGTCGTGCTGATCAGCCGCAACCGGGGGCGCAAGCGCGGCTGACGCGGCTAGCTGGCCAGGGCGGTGGCGGCCGCGCGGGAGAACTCGGCGGCGGCGTCCTCGGGGCTGTATTTCTCGCTCGCCACCGTGGCCGCCGCCGCGGCCAGCAGCTCGCGCAGCTTGGTGTGGGCGACCGGCGGCGGTGCCGGCGACGGCCCGACCCGCCCGCTCATCGCGCTCTCGAACTCGTGGGCGGTCCGGGCCGGCCCCGCCGCCAGGTCGGCGGCGTTGGCCTCGCGCACCTCGAGGTTGGGTGCGAACCCCCGGTCGTCGCCGAGCTGGCGCCCGGCCTGCGGGTCGTTGGCCAGGAAGTCGATCACGTCGGCGAGCACGGCCGGCTCCCGGGTGCCGCTTCTCGGCGGCCTCCAACGTCACGGGGATCATCACCGACGCCGCCACGATCTCCGCGCTGCTCCACGAGCACGGCGCGCTGGCCTGCTGGGACTA
>NZ_JBFAIU010000351.1:0-7817 GCF_040654855.1 Asanoa sp. NPDC050611 | reverse complement strand
ACCTGGACGTGCCGTGGCTGCAGCCGTTGCCCGACGACCCGGCCGACACCGTGGTGCGGCGGGAGACCCTGCGGCTGGCACTGGTCGCGAGCCTGCAGCTGCTGCCACCCCGGCAGCGGGCGGTGCTGCTGATGCGCGAGGTGCTGGAGTTCCCGGCGGCCGAGGTGGCGTCCATGTTGGACATCTCGGTGGCGGCGGTGAAGAGCAGCCTGCAACGGGCCCGGGCCCGGCTGGACGCGGCCCGCGGCGAGCCACTGTCCGATCCGGACTCGCCGGAGGCGCGGGCGCAGCTCGACGCGTACATGTCGGCGTTCGTCAACAGCGACCTGACCGCGCTGGAGGAGGCCCTGCGCAAGGACGCCACGCTCGAGGTGGTCCCATCGCGCACGTGGTTCGCCGGCAAGGCGACCTGTGTGCCCTACCTGGCGTCGGTGCTGGGCACGCGCGGCGAGTGGGCGATGTTCCCCGTCACCGCCAACGACCAGCCGGCGGTGGTGGTCTACCGCGACGGCGCGGCCTTCGGCGTGGTCCTGCTCTCGCCGACCCCCACGGGCCTGGCCTGCATCGTCCTGTTCATCGGCGCGGACCACGTGGACCGCTTCGGCTATCCGCCGGTCCTGCGACCGACACCGGCCTAGGCCCTAGCGGAGGCCGGCGCGGTAGAGGTCGCGGAGGACGCCGACCTCGCCGCCGTGGTGCATGGTCTCGCGGTTGACGTGGACGATCAGCGCGACCATCGGGTCCTTGGCGAACCAGGCGCCGCGGCCGCCGAGGGGGCGCTCCAGCGCCTCGGCGTCGAGCCCGGTGATCGCGGTGTGCCACCGCCGGTAGGCGTCGTCGAGGAACGCCAGCGCGTCGGCGGCGCCGCCGGGCAGGTCGGCGGGGATGTGCCGGGGATCGAACATGTCGCCCGCGTCGTGGTCGGCGAAGAACGTGCTCCACCGGGTGTGGAAGTTGAGCGCGATGTGGGCCAGCCGCCACGCGATCGTGGTCACCGGCGGTCCCTCGCCCTCCGCCGGCCACGGCCCGTCGGCCCGGTGCAGCCCGTCGGCGCCGCGGCGCACGCTCCAGCAGCCGGCCACCGGCTCCCACGCGTACTCCTCGTCGGTGAGCCCGTCGAGGCGCGGCCGCAGGTGCGTGTCCCAGTAGAACTCGAGCTGGCCGATCACCAGCCGTCCCCAGTCGACGGTCATCGCACGGCCGCCCAGGAGCGCACCTTGGCACGGAACTCCACCTCGACCTCGTCCGGTGGCAGCCAGGCGATGCCGTGCACCTCGTCGGCCTGCACCCTGGTCCGCGGGTCGGCGACCGTGGTGAACCGGTAGCGGACGTCGAAGTGGTGGTGCGCGTCCTCGCCCTTCGCGGGGTTGGCCGCGATCGCGTGCACGCCGATGTCGCACGGCAGGTCGTCGACCAAGCTGAGCAGCGCCGCCGGAATGCCGGTCTCCTCCTCGACCTCGCGGACCGCGGCGGCGCGCAGCGTGGTGTCGCCCGGCTCGAGGTGGCCGCCGGGCTGCAGCCACTTGTTGAACACGTTGTGCCGGATGTGCAGCATCCGCCCGGCCGGGTCGAGCACGACCGCCGACGCGGTCACGTGACCGGGCACGAAGGTCTTTCGGGAGACGATGTCGCCTCCCCCGGCCAGCGCGTGCGAGAGCGGAGCCAGCCGGACGGCCTCGGCCGGGTGACGCGCCAGGTAGCTCGCGACCACCTCGGCGACGTGCGCGCGGGAAATCACCCCGGCATCCTACGGCCGAGGGTCAGGCCGGGCGGTCCCCCCGATGTGCGGCGAGCAGGAGCGCGCGGAGCCAGGGTCGCTCGACCGGGTGAGGGTTGGGCGGCGGCGCGGCCAGCACCGCGTCGACGACGTCGTCGACCGCCGCGGCCGGCCAGCCGAGCGCGTGCAGCGAGGTCGGCGCACCGTTGTCGCGCCCGAGGTCCCAGATCGCGCCGGCCACGTCGTGGTCCGCCCGGCCCATCGCCCGGGCGGCCGCCGCCATCGCCTGCGGTGCGGCCGGCGCGTTGGCGGCGACCACGTGCGGGAGCAGCACCGCGTGCGTGTCGGCGTGCGGCAGGCGGTAGGTGCCGCCCAGCACGTGGGCGAGCTTGTGGTGGATGCCCGTCGTGGTCGCGCCCAGCACCAGCCCCGCGTGCAGCCCGCCGACCAGCAGGTCCGGCAGGCGGTCCGCCGCCCGGGCGAGGCCGCCGGTCAGCAGGGCGACCCCGGCGGTGGCCCAGCGGTCGGTCCGCGGCGTGGCGTCCGGCGCGTACAGGCCCTCCACGCAGTGGGCGAACGCGTTGAGGGCGGAGGTCGCCGCGAGTGTCGCCGGGAGCGTCCGGAACAGGTCCGGATCGTAGACGACCGTGGTCGGGCGTACCCGCGGATCGCGCCCGGTGGTCTTGCGCCCGCCCGCGGTCAGTCCCCAGATCGGCGTCGCCTCGCTGCCCGAGAACGTCGTCGGCACGGCCACGATGCGCAGCCCGGTCTCCCGGGCGACCGCCTTGCCGAGCCCGGTCGCGGAACCGCCGCCGATCGTGACCACGAGGTCGGCGCGGACGCCCTCGGCCAGCCGCACCGCCCGCTCCGCGAGGTCGACGGGCACGTGCTGGGCCACCTCGGTCAGCCGGCCGGCGAGCCGGTCGCCGAGGAGCGCGGCCACGGTGTCGCCGTGTGCCGCCGCCGATCCCCCCGCGACCAGCAGGACGCGCCGCGCGCCGAGGCGGTCGGCCTCCGCGGGCACGTCCCGCAGGCTCCCCGAGCCCAGCACCACACGCAGCCCGTCGAGGTCGGCGGGCAGGTCCGCGCTCACGCCGGCGCCGTCGACGCGCGGGGCACGAGCTCCGGCTCGAACCGGAGGTGGGTGGGCTTCCCGTGGTCGATGCCCTCGAGCAGCAGCCGGGCCGCGTGCCGGCCCAGCTCCGCCCGCGGTGCCCGCACGGAGGTCAGCGGCACCGCCGCGGCGGCGGCGAACTCCATGTCGTCGTAGCCGACGATGGCCAGCTCGTCGGGCACGCGTACGCCGTGCGCCAGCAGCCCCTGCAGCAGGCCGATGGCGACCAGGTCGTTGACCGCGAACACGCCCGTCGGACGGCTGGCCGGATGCATCTCGAGGAGCTGGTCGGCGACGCCGCGGCCGGAGCGGAGGGTGAGGTCGGGCGTCGGGATCGTGAGGAAGCTGGTGGCACCGTCGTGGACCCGGCTGACCGCGGCGTACGCGCCGTCCCGGCGGTCCTCGACCTGGGCCAGCGTGGCCGGGCCGCCGACCACCGCGATCCGGCGATGGCCGCGGGCCAACAGGTGCTCGGCCGCGATCCGGCCGCCCGCCACGTCGTCGACGGCGACGTTGGAGTGCGTGCGCTCGCGGTGGCGGTCGAGGAACACGATCGGGATGCCGAGGCGGTCGAAGAGCCTGGTGTCGGGCGGAGCGAGGTTGGTCGGGTTCCACAGCAGGCCGCGCACCCGCTGCTGCTGGAACATCTCCAGGTAGCGCTGCTCCCGGCCGAGCAGCCCGCCGCTGCCGGCCAGCATGACCACGAGACCGGCCTCGGCGACCGCGTCCTCGACACCGCGTACGACGTCGGTCAGATAGGGGTTGGCCACGTCGAGCACCAGCATGGCGACCGTCCGGCTGGACCCGGCGCGCAGCTGGCGGGCCGACTCGCTGCGGACGAAGCCGAGCCGGGTGATCACCGCGTTCACCCGCCGCCTGGTCGGCACCGCGACCATGTGCGGCCGGTTGAGCACATTGGACACAGTGCCGACGGACACGCCGGCGGCCGCCGCCACGTCCTTGATCCGCACACCGCCGGGTACCTCAGCCATAAGTGTGACCAGGGTGCCACAGTCAGCGATCGATGGGCCGACCGGGCCTTGTGGCGGTCGTCACGGGGCCCCATTACGGGCTCGTGACATTGCGCGGATAGCCCGCGGACATGCGCCTGCCAGCGTCTTCGTGTGACCACGACCCTGCCGATCCCGCGCCTCGCCGCGCGCACCGGGGGCAGCGCGCTCTGGCGGTCGTCCTGGGCCGACGCCGCGCCGCCCGCCCGGCTCGAGTGGGCGGACGCCGCGAAGGGCGCCTGCATCCTCCTGGTCGTCTCCTGGCACGTGATCGTGAAGGACTACCTGCTGATCTCCTGGCACATCGGGCTGCCGCTGCCGGGCGTGTGGGGCACGCTCGGTGAGCAGTTCCTGCCGCTGCGGATGCCGCTGTTCTTCACGATCTCGGGCCTGTTCGCCGCCAACGCGGTCCTTCGGCCGTGGCGGGTGGTGCTGAAGAGCCGGGTCGCCATGTTCCTCTACCTGTACGCGGTGTGGCTGCTCATCCACACGGCGATCCTCCCGGTGGCGCCCGACCTGCCCACCGAGCGGGCGTCGTCCGTGCCGGAGTTCCTGACGCAGCTCACGATCACGCCGTCGAACCTCTGGTACCTGTACGCGCTGGCGATCTACTTCGTCGTCGCCAAGGCGGTGCGGCGGGTGCCGCGGTGGGCGGTGCTCGTGCCGGCGGCCGCGCTGTCCGCGGTGGCGGCCGCCGGGCTCGTGCCGACGCCCGGTGACCGTGGGAGCTTCTACCAGAACCTGGTGTTCTTCCTCGGCGGGCTGTACTTCCGGCCGCAGGTGGAGCGGCTCGCCGCTCGGCGGCGTCGGCTGGCGCCCTTCGCCGCCGCCTTCGCCGCGGCCCTGGTGCTGATGGCCCTGCTCGGCGCACAGTCGTGGTTCGGGGTGTGGCTGCTGGTGTCGGTGGTGGCCGTGGTGTTCGGCGTCGTGGCCTCGGCCCGGCTCGCCCGGTGGCCGGCGCTGCACGACCGGCTGGTGCGGCTGGGCCGGATCACGTTGCCGATCTACGTGATCCACATGCCGGTGCTCGCCGTGCTGCACCGGCTGCTGGTCGGTCCGCTGTCCGCGCTCGGCGGCGCCTGGCAGGTGTTCGTGGCCGTGTTCTACCCGCCCCTGCTGACCGGCGTGGTGGTCGCCTCGAGCCTGGGCATCCACCGTGGACTGATGGCGGTCGGAGCCCGCCGGCTGTTCTCCCTTCCGCGTTTCTCCCGACCGACTGGAGCGACACCGTGATCCTGATCTCCGATCCGCGCGTGGCGGCGGTGCCGCTGGACGACAACGGCGAGGCGCTGGTCGACCTGCGCACGGTGGAGTCGCTGGCGGTGGACTCCCGGCTGGCGGACGCGCGCGGCGCCTATGCCCAGCTGCGGGAGGGCGCGCTGGAGCGGCTGCTGTCCGCGCAGCGTGCGCTGCCGCGCGGGTTGCGGCTGCTGGTCGTCGAGGCGTACCGGCCGCTGCGGTTGCAGGAGTCGTACTTCGACGACTACCGCGCCGAGTTGCGCTCGCGGTTCCCCGCGTGGGACGAGCCGCGGGTGTTCGAGGAGGCCAGCAAGTACGTGTCGCCGCCGGCGGTCGCGCCGCACAGCACGGGCGGGACCATCGACCTGACGCTGGCCGGGCCTGACGGTCGCGAGCTCGACATGGGCACGGCGGTCAACGACAGCCCGGTGGCGAGCGGCAACGCGTGCTTCACGGCGGCGGCGCACATCCCGGCACCGGCGCGGCGGAACAGGTACGTGCTGGGCGCGGCGCTGCGGTCGGCCGGGTTCGTGAACTACCCGACGGAGTGGTGGCACTGGTCGTTCGGTGACCGCTACTGGGCGCTGGCGATGGGCGCGCCGCGGACCCGCTACGGACCTGTCGACCTCGCCTGACCGCCTGAGGGGACGTGGCGACGGCTTGAACTGTGCGGCAGGATCTGGCAATCTATGCTGGTCGATGTTAGCGCTCACATTCAGCTTCTCCGGAAGGAATGGTGACCTGATGTCCCTGACCCGACGAGCTTTCACGGTCGGCGCCCTCGCCGTGGCGGCCGGTGTGGTGGCGCTGCCGCGGGCCGCGCTCGCCGCGAACACCGCCTACCTGTTCGCCTACTTCACCGAGTCGCCGCAGCAGGTGAGCGCGAACTACGGCCTGCACCTGGCCGTCAGCCAGGACGGCTGGAACTGGACCCCGCTCAACCAGAACAACCCGGTCGTCACGCCGACCGCCGGGACGCAGGGGCTGCGCGACCCGTTCGTCCTGCGGCGCACCGACGGCACGTTCGTCGTGCTCGCGACGGACCTGAACGGGACGAACTTCGGCCTCAACAATCAGTACCTACACGTGTGGGACTCGACGAACCTGACCTCCTTCAGCGGCTACCGGCGCATCCAGATGCACACGCTCGCGACGCACACCTGGGCGCCGACGGCGTTCTGGGACGCGTCGCGCGGGCAGTACGGCATCGTCTACTCGGCGGTCAACGGCGGGCGCGACCTGTTCATGGTCAACTACACGTCGGACTTCCGCACCGTGACCGCGCCGCAGATCTTCTTCAACCCCGGGTTCGGTGTGCTCGACGGCGACATCGTCGTGGACGGCGGCACCACGTACCTCTACTACAAGAACCTGGCCGACGGCCTGCTCTACGGCGCGCGATCGTCATCGGGCGCACCCAACAGCTTCGCCACCTACACGGGCGGCCTGCGGCAGGGCACCGCGATCGAGGCGCCGCTGCTGCTGAAGGCCAACGACGGCGGCTGGCGCCTCTGGGGCGACTCGTTCGGCCCGGTCAACAACGACTTCTACGCGTGGACGACGTCGAACATCGGCGGCGGCTCGTGGTCGGTGGCGAACCAGCGTGACTACACGCCGCCGCTCAACGCCAAGCACGGCTCGATCGTCGGGATCACGGCGGCGGAGTACGCGGCCCTCGTGTCGCGCTGGGGGACGCCCAACTGGGTGCGGCTCAAGTCGTCGAACTTCCCCGACCGGTACGTGCGGCACGCCGACCGGATCGGGCGGCTCGACGCGTACCCGTTCGACCCGTACCAGGACCAGCTCTGGCGCATGGTGCCGGGCCTGGCCGACCCCGCCGGCGTCTCGTTCGAGTCCGTCAACTACCCGGGCTCCTACCTGCGGCACTTCAACTACGAGATGCGCCTGGACGCCAACGACAACACGGCGACGTTCCGGGCCGACGCCACGTTCTACCGCAGCGCCGGGCTGGCCGACTCGACCTGGTCGTCGTTCCGGTCCTACAACTTCCCGACGCGCTACCTACGGCACGCCAACTACCTGCTGCGGATCGACGTGCTCAGCTGGTCGTCGAGCGCCACCGACCGCCAGGACGCGACGTTCCGGGTCACTTCCTGACCGTGAAGGGCGCCGACTCGGCCACCGACCGGAGGCCGTCGTCAGGCAGCAGGCGCACCACGTACCGACCGGGCGGCAACGGCCAGTCCCCGATGCCGTCCGGGCCGATCGTCAGCCGGCCTTCTGCCCGCCGGCCTGCGCCGGCTGGGCGACGCCCACCACACCCACCGCCAGGACAGCCGCTGCCCCGGCCACTAACCGCCGCACCCGCATGATCGGCAAGCTAGGCCCGCACCGACAACCGGCCCCCCACGCGGAACCAACGGCGGCGGAGTCGTGCCAAACAACCGCTACGGCCTCGGGACCACCGGGAAGTCGATGGTGATGCCGAGCAGCCGGCCCATCATCGTGCGGGCACGTTCGTGCAGGGCCGTGGGCTGTTCCAAGATCCATGACTCCGGGCGCCACGGTGGTGAGATGCCCGCGGTGTTGATCTCCCCGTGGTGAACGTGGAAGCCGCCACGGGTCAGCACCTGACCCGTCGGGAGCAGCCACGCGTCCGGGAGCCCGGGCGATCCGTCAGGCTTCGCCGGGCGCCAGCCGGCGTCCGGGTCCGGCTCCCGGAGCGTCTCGGGCACCGGGGTGCCCGCGAAGACCGTGTCCGCGCAGCCGTCGAAGA
>NZ_JBFAIU010000350.1:0-7867 GCF_040654855.1 Asanoa sp. NPDC050611 | reverse complement strand
GGATCATCCAGCTCTGGCACGCCGGCAGCGGGTTCAAGGCCGTGGGCTACAGCCGGTTCGGCATCTACGGCTCGCCGGCACGCGCGGCAGCACGTAGGGCGGTCCACTGTAGATGAGGTCCGCCTTCATCTCGTTGTACGCCCGCTTGGGCTGGTAGTTCTCGTCCATGATGGTGGCCATGCCCTCCGGCGGGTCGCTGAACCAGCCGGGCACCCAGGAGTGCTTGTCGGTGAAGCCCCAGACGGTGAACGAGAGGCAGTGGCGGTCGGCGAGGCACGCCTGCAGCAGCACGCTGTAGTTGGCCGCCGACGCCTGCAGGCGGGGGTTGATCTCGTTGCTGTCGCCCGCCTGCACTCCCGGTGTCAGCTGGCTGCGGACGTCGACCTCGGTGAAGGCCGTCGCGAGGCCCAGCCCGGAGAACTTCTTCAGCGCCGCCGCCACCTGGAGGGTGTCGTAGTTGCCGTACTGCGTGCCGAGGTGGCCCTGGCTGCCGATGCCGTCGATCGGCACGCCGGCACGCAGGAGCCCCTTGGCCATGTCGTACACGAACTGCGTCTTGTCGTTGGCGGGGTCGCCCGAGCCGAACGCCTCGATGTTGTAGTCGTTGTAGAAGAGCAGGGCCTTGGGGTCGGCGGCGCGCGCCCAGCGGAACGCGTCGGCGACGTAGCCGTCACCGAGGTGCTGGGCCCAGAAGCCCTTGTAGTGCAGCGTGGGCGGGCTGTCCCACGGGTCGCTGACGGCCTCGTTGACCACGTCCCACTGCCAGATCCTGCCCTTGAAGTGCTTGACCACGGTGGTGATGTGGTTGCGCAGGATGTCCCGCAGCTCGTCCGTGCTGATCGTGCCGTTGTCGACACCGGTCGTGAGCCAGGACGGGAGCTGGTTCTGCCAGACCAGCACGTGGCCGCGGACCTTCTGGTTGTTGCGCTTCGCGAACGCGATCAGCTCGTCGGCCGGGCCGAAGTTGTAGGTGCCGCGGGTGGGTTCGAGCGTCTCCCACTTCATCACGTTCTCCGCGGTGACCGTGGAGAACTCCCGGGACACGATCTCCCGGTACTGCGGGTCGGCGGTGTCGGCGAGGGCGGCCATGTCGACCGCGGTGCCGATGTAAAGGTCGTGCCGCGCGCCCAGCTGGCGCAGCGTCTGCTGGGAGGGGTCGACCGGGTGGCTCGCGGTGGCGGGTGCCGCGCCCGCCACGCCGCCGGCCACGAGCACGACCGCGCCGACGGTGAGCCATCGTTTCAGCTGCATGTGCGCTCCTCTCGGAGTGATCGGTGGAGGTTCCGATCGCGAGCGACGCCGATAGTTGCGGATCGAGTTCCGTAACTTTGCCGAAACGTAACGGCCGAGATCGCCCCACGTCAATCCAAAAGAGTTCCGGAAATCGGACGTGGGGTGGGCCGGGCGTGGATCAGCCTTCCCGGTACGTGGCCTCGTCGAAGTCGGCGTGCACCCCGTCGGCGCCGAGGTCCTGCACCCAGAGCCCGAGGAACGCTCCTGTGAAGCCCCACGCGGCCGGCTCGCCGTCGACGACGTGCGCGGCGTGCTCGTCGGAGAGGATCGTGGCGTCCAGCGCGACCGGTAGCTCCTGCCAGCCGGCGCCGAGGTCGTAGCCGAACCGGACGGCCGGGCCGTCGAACCTCGCCCGCAGCCCGACGCGGGTGGCGCCGCCGGTGTCGACGGTCAGCCCGGGGTGCGCGGTGCGCCGGCCCCGGTCGCTGCTGAGCAGCTCCAGCACCACCCGACCGTCGTCGGACCGGGTCAGATAGAGGTAGTGCCAGTTGGTGGTGTTGTAGTAGGCGGTGACGCCGGCCAGGTGCCGGTGGTCGCGCGGGTCGAACTCGACCACGGTGGACAGCTCGCAGGAGGCCGCGCCCACCCGGCGGGCGACCAGGCTGGGGGCCTGGCGGCCGACCGGCGACTGGCCGCCGTGCACCCGCAGGTGCGACGGGCGGGTGGTCAGGTCGACCCAGTCCGGCGTGGCCGGCCTGCGCAGGGTGGACCACTCGGGCCCGAGCGCCGGACCGTCGAAGTGGTCCGTCGCGGGCTCGTCCGGCCACGGGTGGGCGGGCAGGCCCGGTGCGGGCACCTCCTCGGCCGGGATCCCGCCGTCGATGCGCGGCCAGCCGCCGGCCGGCCACTCGACGCGCTGGATCGCCGTCTCCCGGCCGAGCACGCAGTTGCCGAGCGGCGTCGCCGGGCGGGCCGTCAGGTGCGCGAGGTACCACTGGCCGTCGGCCGTGCGTACCAGGCTGCCGTGCCCGGCCTTCTGCAGCCGCAGCTCGGGCCGGCCGAAGGAGGTGAGCAGCGGGCCCGCGGGGTCCGGCTCGTAGGGCCCGAACAGCTCACGGGACCGGGCGACCGTGACCTGGTGCTCCCAGCTCGTGCCGCCCTCGGCGGTGACCAGCCAGTACCAGCCCTCGTGCCGGTAGACGTGCGGGCCCTCGGTCAGCCCCGCCGCGGTGCCGGTGAAGATGATCCGCGGCTCGCCGACCAGCTTGCGCTCCGTCAGGTCGTACCGCTGGATCTCGATGCCGCCGAACCGGTCGCGGCCCGGCCGCCAGTCGGCGCACAGGTTGAGCAACCAGGTGCTGCCGTCCTCGTCGTGGAACAGCGAGGCGTCGAAGCCACGGCCGTGCAGCAGCACCGCGTCGTCCCACGGCCCCTCGATCGCCGGCGCGCTGGTGTGGAAGTTGCGGGGGTCCCAGTAGCCGCTGGCGAAGCTGGCCACGTCGCTGTAGATCAGGTGGAAGCGGCCGTCGTGATAGGTCAGGTCGGGTGCCCACACGCCGTTGGAGTCGCCGGCGCCGCGCAGGTCGAGCAGGCGGCGGTCGGTGATGATCCCGCCGACGGCGCGCCAGTGGACCAGGTCACGGGAGTGGTGCACGCGGACCCCGGGGTACCACTCGAAGGTCGAGGTGGCCACGTAGTAGTCCGCACCGACCCGCAGCACCGACGGATCCGGGTTGAAGCCGCGCAGGACCGGGTTCTGGATCGACCGGGCGGCGGTGACGGCGGCTGCGGTCTCGGTCGACATGGGCAGCTCTCCTTCGGGTCCAGCTTCCGGGGACTTCCGGAAGCCGCTCGGCCGCAGGATGGGCGAGCGTCCCGAACACGGTAACGGCTCACATCGAGATTCGACAGTTCCTTGACCGGCCGTTGCGCGGGTCGTAACGTCGCCGCCATACCGGAAATCGACCTGGAAGTTTCGGCGGGTGTGAAGGACTGATCGACGGCCGTAGGCTCCACCCATGACGAAAGGGCGAACCGTGGCCTCTGATGGCACAGCCTCCGCGGACAAGAGGACGGTGACCATCGCGGCGATCGCGCGCCTCGCGGGCGTGTCGGTGCCCACCGTGTCCCGCGTGCTCAACGGCCGCGCCGACGTGTCGCCGCACACCCGCAAGCGCGTCGAGGACCTGCTCAGCCAGCACGGCTACCGGCGGCGCCCGCCCAGCATGCGGGCCAACTCCGGGCTGGTCGACCTGGTCTTCAACGACCTCGACAGCCCGTGGGCGGTCGAGATCATCCGGGGTGTGGAGGACGTCGCGCACGCCTCCGGCGTCGGCACCGTCGTGTCGGCCATCCACCGCCGCACGTCGTCGGCCAAGCAGTGGCTCGACAACATCCGCACGCGGTCCACCGAGGGCGTCATCTTCGTGACCTCCACCCTGGAGCCGCCGCTGCAGAGCGAGCTGCGCCGGCTCAACATCCCCGTGGTGATCGTCGACCCGGCCGGTGTGCCGCCGCAGGAGGCGCCCACGATCGGCGCGACCAACTGGGTCGGCAGCCTGCACGCGACCGAATACCTGATCGGTCTCGGTCACCGGCGGATCGGCTTCATCGGCGGACCACCGCACCTGATGTGCAGCCGGGCCCGGCTCGACGGCTACCGGGCCGCGCTCGAGTCGGCGGGCATCCCGATCGACGACGCGCTGATCCGGCCCGGCAACTTCTACCACGAGGCGGGCTTCGCCGGGGGCACGGAGCTGCTCGCCCTCGCGGAGCCGCCGACCGCGATCTTCGCCTCCAGCGACCAGATGGCGCTCGGCGTCTACGAGGCGGTGCGGCAGCGCACGCTGCGGGTGCCCGACGACGTCAGCGTGGTCGGCTTCGACGACCTGCCGGAGGTGCGCTGGTGCTCGCCGCCGCTGACCACCGTGCGGCAGCCGCTGGCGGAGATGGGGCTGCTGGCCGCGCGCACGGTGCTGCGGCTGGCCCGGGGCGAGCAGATCGAGAGCCCGCGGGTGGAGCTGGCCACCGAGTTGATCATCCGCGACAGCGCGGTGGCGCCGCGGGCTTGATCCACCCAGAGTGGCCAGTAGGCTCACGGGATGACGCGGAGCGATCCGGCGGCCGAGCTGACCCGGGAGGTGCTCGACCGCGTCGCGGCGACACCCGACCCGCGGCTGCGCGAGCTGCTCGCGGCCGCGGTGCGGCACCTGCACGCGTTCGCCCGCGAGGTCGGCCTGACTCCGGACGAGTGGCTGGCCGGCGTCCGGTTCCTGACCGCGGTCGGCCACATGAGCGACGAGCGGCGGCAGGAGTTCATCCTGCTCTCCGACACGCTCGGGATGTCGTCGCTGGTCGAGACCATCGCGCACCCCGCGGCCGGCGTGGCCACCGAGGCGACGGTGCTGGGCCCGTTCTACGTGCCGGACGCGCCGTGGCGGGCAGCCGGCGACTCGATCGCGATCCTCGACCCGGACGGGGTTCCGGCGCTGGTGCGCGGCCGCGTCCGCGGTCCCGGCGGCACGGGCCTTGCGGGTGCGGTGCTCGACGTGTGGCAGTGCGCGTCCAACGGCCTCTACGACGTGCAGGATCCGGCGCAACCGCGCGGCAACATGCGCGGCCGGTTCCGCGCCGACGACGCCGGTCGGTTCACGTTCCGGACGAGCCGGCCCGTCAGCTACACGATCCCGTCCGACGGGCCGGTCGGTGCGCTGCTGCGGGCCAGCGGGCGGCATCCGTGGCGGGCCGCGCACATCCACGTGATCGTCTCCGCCGACGGCCACCTGCCGGTGACCACCCACCTGTTCGACGCCGCGGACTCCTACCTGGACAGTGACGCGGTCTTCGGCGTACGCGACAGCCTGGTCAAGGAGTTCGTCACGCAACCCGACGGGAGCACCCTGGTGGAGCACGAGTTCGTCCTGCGGGTGGCGTGATGGAGGTCGTGGAGAAGGTCGTGACGGACCGCGGCGAGCTGGTGCTGCGCCGCGACGCCGGGCACTGCGAGCTGATCAGCAACGGTGTCTTCCTGATGGACACCCGCTCGGGCGCCTCGGAGCGCACGCTCGTCGACGCCGCGGTGTCCGCCGTCGCGCCCGGCGGAAGGCTGCTGATCGCGGGCCTCGGCGTCGGCTTCTCGCTCGCGTCCGCGGTGTCCTGCGCGACCTTGGCGGAGATCGTGGTCGTCGAGATCGAGCCGACGGTGGTCGCCTGGCACACCACGCACCTGGAGTCCTTCAGCGGGGGAGCCCTGCGCGACCCGCGTGTCCGCGTGGTGGTCGCCGACCTCGGGCAGTGGCTGGCCACGACCGAGGAGCAGTTCGACGCGATCTGCCTCGACGTCGACAACGGCCCGGACTGGACGGTCTTCGACACCAACGCCGCGTTGTACGCCGACGCCGGCACCGCGCTCCTCCGCGCCCACCTGCGGCCGGGTGGGGTGCTGGCAGTCTGGAGCGCGGCGGCGTCGGAGGACTACGCGGCCCGCCTGGCCAGCACGGTCGGCCCGGTCTCGACGGTGCTCACCGAGGTCGAGCACGGCGAGCCGGACGTCGTCTACCTGGCCCGGCTCGCCGGCTCGTGACGCTCACCGCGCGGCAGCTCAACCGCGCGACGCTCGACCGTCAGCTCCTGCTGCGCCGGGAGCCGTTGTCGGTGGCCGCCGCGGTGCGCCGGGTGCTGGCGTTGCAGGCGCAGGAACCGGCGTCGCCGTACCTGGCGCTGTGGAACCGGGTGGCCGGGCTCGCGGCCGCGGACGTCGACCGGGCCTTCGCCGACGGCACACTGGCCCGGGCGAGCCTGCTGCGGGTGACCCTGCACGCGGTGCACGGTGCCGACTGGGCGGCCCTGCACGCCGCGGTGACGCCGCTGCTGCGCGCGTCGCGGCTGGCCGACTACCGCTGGCTGGAGAGCGACCTGACCGACGCGGAGGCCCAGGCCGCGCTGGACCACCTGGCCGCCTACGCCTCGACGCCCCGCTCGGGCGACGACATCAAGGCGATGCTCGCCGGCCGGGTCGGCGACCCGGCCCAGATGTGGTGGGCGCTGCGCACCTTCGCGCCGCTGCACCACGTCCCCACCGGCGGCCCGTGGTCGTTCCGCCACCCGGCCTCGTTCGTCCACGCGGCGGGCGGGCTCGACCACGCCGAGTCGATGCGCGCGCTCGTCCGCCGCTACCTGTCCGCCTTCGGCCCGGCGTCCACATCGGACATCATGGCGTTCACGCGCCTGAACAGCGCGCGGGTCAAGGCGGCGGTGTCGGCGCTGGGCGACGAGCTGACCAGCCACGACGGCCTCCTCGACCTGGCCGGCGCGACGCTACCGCCTTTGGACACACCGGCGCCGCCCCGGCTGCTGCCGATGTGGGACAACGTCCTGCTGGCGTACGCGGACCGCACCCGCCTCATCCCGGCGGCCTACCGCGCGCACGTGGTCCGCCGCAACGGTGACGTCCTGCCGACGCTGCTCGTGGACGGTTACGTCGCGGGCGTCTGGCGCCCGGTGGAGGCCGGGATCGAAGCGTCCGCGTTCCACCGCCTGGACGACGGGACCTGGGCGGCCCTGTCCGCGGAGGCGGCGGCACTGGTCGCGTTCCTCGCGGACCGCGACCCCGCGGTCTACCGCCGCTACCGCCACTGGTGGGAGAAAGGCATACCCGCGGCCGAGTCCCGCGTGCTGCCGGCGGGCTGACTCACGGCCGGCAGCCGCGGGTGAGCCTTTCTCCGCCGTTGGCGACCTCCGGGGCGGAGAGCCAGAGCAGCAGCGGGCCGTCGAGCGCCGCGGTCAGTTGGATCGTCATCAGCAGCATCCGGATGTGCGTGCGGGACATGATGCCGGCGCGGGTGCCGAACCGCCGGAACACCGTGCCCTTCCCGAGGCCGGACCGCTCCGCGAGCGAGTCCATCGTGAGCCGGTCGGGGTCCTCGGCCAGCATCGCGCGGGCCGTATTGAGCAGATGCTGCCTGTTTCGGGCGGCATCCGCGCGCTCGACCGGTTTCCCCAGCCCGAACGATCGACGCCGCCCTCAACGAGAGCGGTTCCTACGACTCGGCCCGCCGGCGGATGGCGGACCTCGACTTCCAGACCCAGGCGCAGGAGATGAAGCTCATCTCGGGCCAGACCGACTACGCGCTCGGCAGCGTCGGGCAGCCAGTTCGCCGGCTACGCGTGGGGTGCGGCCAACGTCATCTTCGTCGTCGGCGGGCGTCCGCCAGCAGGTCGGCTTTCTGATCAGGGGCAGCCGGCGACGCCTGCTTCTGCTTTGATCGACGCCGTGCAGATGATCCAACGGCCGTGGGGCGTCACCGTGTACGGCGCGGCGAGCGTGAAGGCGCAACCGGACCTGGTCCGGGTGCGGTTCAGGGTGGTCCGGCTCGAGCAGACGCCGCCGGAGGCGTTCCAGGCGGCCAGCGCGGCGGTCCGGACGGTGCGGTCCGCGCTGCGGGCGCACGGCGTCGCCGACGCGGCGGTCGACGGGTCCCGGCTCGACCTCAAGACCGCCTGGAAATACCAGTCCAACACGCGGACGTTCGCCGGGTACGAGTGCTCGGCGGCGTTCGCGCTCGAGTCGACGAACCTCAACGACGTCGAGCCGCTGCTGGTCGACCTCGTGGCCGCTGGCGCCAACGAGGTCGAC
>NZ_JBFAIU010000349.1:0-7869 GCF_040654855.1 Asanoa sp. NPDC050611 | reverse complement strand
GGCGGCAACAACCGGGTCGTGGGCGAGGTCTACGGTTCGGCGGCCTGGCTGGTGACGCTGTCGGCGGTGCTCGCCACTCCGCGCCGTCGAGGCCTTGCGGGCCGTCGTCGACTTGCGCGCCGTCGTCGACTTCGTGGCCGCGGCCGACTTGGTCGCCGTCGTCGACTTGCGCGGGGACGTCGCCTTGCCCGCGGTCGACTTCCGCGCCGTAGTCGCCTTGCTGGCGGTCGACTTACGGGGCGTCGTGGCCTTGCTCGCCGTCGACTTCCGCGCCGTGCTCGCCGTCGACTTCCGCGCCGTCGTCGCCTTGCTCGCCGTCGACTTCCGCGCCGTCGTCGCCTTGCTCGCCGTCGACTTCCGCGCCGTCGCCGCCTGACTCGCCGTCGACTTACGCGCCGGCGCCGACTTCCTGGCGGCCGACTTGCTTGGCGTCGTGGCCTTGCCAGCCGTCGACTTCCGTGCCGTTGTCGACTTGCGCGCGGTGGTCGACTTCGTGGCCTTGCGGGCCGTGGACGCCTTGCGCGGGGTCGAGGACTTCGCCGCCTTGCGTGCCGTCCCGCTCGGCCCGGACGTCGCCTTCTTCCGCGCCGTCGCGGTCTTGCGGGCGCCGCCGGTCGCTGCCTTCCGGGCGCCGCGGGTCGCCGTCTTGCGGGCCCCGCCGGCGGCCGTCTTGCGGGCCGTGTCCGTGATCGGGCGCCCGTTGTGGGCCTGCGGTGACGCGAGCGCGGCGCCGATGATGCCCGCGTTGTTGAGCAGCATCGCCGGCACGACCTCGGTCTCGATGTCGATGCGCGACAGGAAGCTGTCGGACTTGCGGCTCACCCCGCCGCCGACGATGAACAGGTCGGGGCTGAGCAGCTGCTCGAGGTGCTGCAGATACTTGCGCACCCGCTTGGACCAGGCGCCCCAGCCGAGGTCCTCGTCCTGGCGCACCCGGGCGGCCGCCCGCTTCTCCGCGTCGACCCCGTGCATCTTGATGTGGCCGAACTCCGTGTTCGGGACCAGCATGCCGTCGATGAACACGGCGCTGCCGATGCCCGTGCCGAAGGTCAGCATCACGACCTTGCCCTTGCGGCCCTTGCCCGCGCCGAACTCCATCTCGGCCATGCCGGCCGCGTCGGCGTCGTTGATCAGGGCGACCGGGCAGTGCAGCTCCTGCGAGAAGAGCTGGGCGCCGTTGGTGTTCATCCACGACTTGTCGACGTTGGCGGCGGTGCGAACGACACCGTTGGAGATCACGCCGGGGAACGTGATGCCCACGCGCTCCGGGCGGCCCTCGAAGTGGCGCACCACCTCGCCGACGGCCGCGACGACACTCTTCGGGTTGGAAGGCTCGGGCGTATCCACCCGGAAGCGCTCGCCGGTGAGGTCGCCACGCCTGATGTCGACCAGCGCACCCTTGATGCCCGAGCCGCCGATGTCGATGCCGATGACCGCCATGAACTCACGTTACGCCCGGGACGATGCTCGCGCAGGGTAATCACGACAAGGGCGGTGGCGTCAGCTTGCGCTCATCCACATTGGATTCGGTGGGACCCGCGGCGTACCGCGAAGCGCCCGCGTTGCCCGCTCGGCTGCCGATCCATTTCGCCGCCGGCGGCTGTCCGCCGACGCTGCGCGGCGAGCGGCCCGCCTCGTCGACCGCCGGGGGCTCACTCTCCGCGACGCCCGGAGCGGCGATTGTCGGCACGTCCTGGTGATCACCCGTACGCGAGTCGTCGAGCGCCTCACCCACGAGCGCGTCGGCGTCGTTCCCCGCGTCCGCGGGCACGCCGTCGCGGTGCGCCTCGGCGCCGTTGGTCGACACGCCGGCCACCAGCCCACCGGCGATCGCACCGCACCCGGCCGCCATCGCACCACCGATCACCCCGGCGTGCGAGTGGCACCCACCGGTGAAGCTGGGCGCACACGACCGCGCCGGATCCCAGGCCGGGCCCGGCACACCCGCACCGCCACCACTGGCACCACGCACCGACCCCGCTCGGCCGGCGCCCGTCGACCCGATCGGACGAGTAAGCGCACCGGTCGAGGCCGACTCAGAGCTCGACCCCGAAGCCGGGATCGAGCCCGGGCGCGAAGCGGAGCCAGCGGCGGAGCCCGAGGCCGACGCGACCGGCAGGTCGGCGAAATACGGTCCGGGCGCACCCGCCGGCGGCGTGCCGGGCAGCACCATGGGTGCCGGCGCCGGGCCGCTCAACGCGGGCGGCCCAGCAGGCAGCGGCGCCGGTCCCTCGACACCGGCGGCCCCGCCCAGCGGTGCCGGCTCCGTAAGCGGCGCCGCCGGCCCGGCCGAGGCGGCGATGATCGGCCCGGGATACAACCCCGGCCCGACATCCGCGGCACCGGACGGCACCACCCCGCCAGCCCCGGCGTCCAACGACGCACCGGCGACCGCCGGCGTCCCGGCGCCCGGCCACGGGCGGTAACCCAAGCGAGCAGCACCCGCAGGAGCAGGAGCAAGACCAACCCCAGCGGTGGCCGCGCTCCGTGCCGGCGACCACCGGCCCGCCTCCTCCGCCTCGGCGGACCCGTCGTCCACCGCCGCCTCGTCGCGGACGGCGGTGCGGATCGCGTACTCCAGCGCCGCCAGCAGCAGCAGGTCGATGAGCAGCGCCGGGATGGCCGCGAACTGGTACACCGCGAACTCGAACACCCGGGTCAGCAGCAGGTCGATCAGCACCGCCCGCTGCAACCACCGGTAACCCGTCACCTGTCGCTTCTGGCGCAGCCGCACCAGGCCCCAGACCACGCACGCGGCCGAGATCAGCGAGCTGGCCCCGCCCACCGCGGTCGGCACCGGCTCGGTGAACCGCAGCGTCACGTCCGCCCCGGCCTCCCGCGCCAGCAGCGCCGACACGATCAGCAGTGCGAAGCCGACCGTGACCACGGTCTGCACGAGCAGGACCACGATCGTCGTGATCATGGCGGACCGGCGGCGCAGGGCTCGCCCGATCCGCTGCGCCACCCGCGTGCCGATCTGGCTCACGTCATACTTCTCCGCCCGCCCCCGCGGGATCTGCTGGATCAGCGCCGCCGCCGCGTCGGCGCCCGGCAGGTCACCGGCCGCGTTGAGGCGCCGCAGCGCCATCGTCCGCGAGTGGTCGGTCATCCCGTTGGTCACGCCGGCCGCCGCGGTCGTCAGCGCCGCCGAGTACAACTCGCGGCTCGACATCGGCCGCCGGCCGTGCAGGGCGTGGATCCCGAGCACGAGCAGGACGATCACGACGTACATGATCGCGATGCTCGGGGTGAAGAAGTAGTCGTTGTCGCTGGTCAGGAACTTGCCGACCTCGTCGATGAACAACCCGAAACCGACGCCGGCCAGGAAGGACCCGACGGGTCTGATCACCCGCCCGTTGAAGGACAACAGCCCCATCACGCCGACGGCCATCAGCAGGCCGCCCCACAGTACGTGCGCGATGTGCAGGCCGCTGCCACCGAGCTGCGGATAACCGGTGATGAACAGGGCGAACCGGATGGCCAGTACCGTCGCCACCGCGGTGACGATGAACTCCATCAGCAGGGGCACGGCATTGGCGGCTCGTGGGAGCCCCCAGCGCACCAGGCGATCGCCCACACTTCTTCGTACCAAATGTGAAACGGTTTTAGCCGGAAATGGCCCAGATCGCGGCCCCCACCAGATAGCCCAGGCCGTTCGTCGCCCAGTGCAGCCCGACCGGTGCGAGCAGGCTCCCGGACCGCCACCGCAGCACCGCCAGCACCATCCCGGCCAGCACCGTGGCGAGCACCGCCGACAGCGTCACCAGCCAGGCCGCCGAACCGTAGACCTCGCCCACGACCCGGTTGTTGCCGCCCAGCCCGACCGACGGCAGCACGTGCCAGACGCCGAACAGCACCGACGACACGACGGTCGCCCAGACCGGCCCGCGCAGCCGGAAGATCATCCCCCAGAGCACGCCGCGGAAGCCGATCTCCTCCAGCAGCACGGTGCCGACCGGCACGCTGACCAGCGCGGCATACAACGCGCCGCCGACGGAGAGGTGGGCCCGCTGGTCGAGGAACGCGTCCCGCCCGGCCGGCACCGCCAGCGCGACCACGTAGAGAACGAGCACGACCAGCGCCGCGACCAGACCCCAGCGGATCCCGCGGCGCCAGGTGCCACGGGCCAGGCCAAGATCATCAAAAGTCAGCCCGGCGGCGCGGGCGAGGAGGAGCAGCACGAGGACCTCGAGAACCGAGATCCACGGGTACGCGCCGGCGAGCGCGACGTTGTTGAGGTAGTTCGCGATGCCGAGCACCGCGACCACCGCCCACAACCACCGAACCCGCACGCAGACCAGTGTCGGGGGGGTGGCACAGGTCGCGCGCGGGTTCGGCGTCTTCGAAGCGCAGCGGCAGAGGCTACTTCCGGTCGTGGCCTCCGCGACCCTGCCAGCCGCCCCAGCCGTGGTCGCCGGCGCCGTTCAGCACGCCCTTCTCGGCGGCCGCGATGATCGCGTCGGCCTGGGCCTGGGTGAGCTTGCCGGCCTTGACCGCTTTGGCGAGCCTATCCTTCAGCTGGTCGGCCCGCTGGGCCTTGGCGTCGCCCGCGAGGTCCTTCCGCACCTTCGTCAGCGCGTCGGAGACCTTCTTCTCGTCGATGCCGAGCTCCTTGGCGAGGGCCGCGGCCAGCTTCTCCTGACGGTCGGCCCGCGCCTGCCTGGCCTTCTCCTGCCAGTCCGACTTCTTGCCCTGGTCGGACTTCGCAGAAGCCGGAGCCGACGACGAAGACGACGGCGCCGGTGACGGGCTGTCATTGCCCGACGCGAACGCCGGCACGCTGATCCCGATGGCCAGAACGCCGGCGGCACCGGCGCCGACCAGCGCAAGCTTCCTGGGTACTCGCATGAATCTCGCTCCAAGTCGTGAGGGGACTCGGAGGACTCTGCGTTACTTCCCTGGAGGAAACATGGGGAGCAGCTAGTAAGTTCCTGGCAAATCTAGACAAGTGCCTATGTGCCGACCGTGATCTCGATCCGCCAGCGGTCCAGGGTCCCCGCGTCGTCCTGTGACGCGTCGGTGACCCGGAGCAACCACGACCCCGCGACCGGCTGCCCGACCATCGGCGCCAACGCCGACGGGGGCTCGGTGTCGAGCTCGAGGTGCAGGTTGCGCCCGGTGCGGACCCGATCGTGCAGCACCGCGCGCCGCCCGGTCGGCGACAGCAGCACGATCCGCAGGTCGCCCGCGAACGGATGGGTGATGTCGGCCTCGAAGGTCATCGACCGGACGATGCCCGGCGAGTCGAACGTGATCGTGTCGGCCACGCCGCCGGAACCGCCGTCGGGGATGGACACCCGCGGCTCGGACTTGCCGACGACCGTGGCACCGGCGTCGCCCACCTCGCCGACCTGGAAGCTGATCACCGGGCCGGGCGCGCTGACGTCGGAGATGGTCAGCCCGGACTCGGTGCCGTCCCAGCGGCGCGTGGCCGGGCGCGTGCCGTGCGAGACCGCGGTGCCCTCGACCCGGCCGAACAGGTCGCCGCCGTCACCCTGGTTGGCGTTGGCCTCCAGGTCGAGGTGGCCGTCGGCCTGCAGCACCGCGCACTGGTAGTGCTGCTCGCGGGTGCCCTGCTGGAACTCGTTGGAGCCGCGGGTGTCGCAGTGGTAGACCGCCAGCCCGCTGGACGGCAGGTGCTGGTCGAAACCCGCCCGCGACCGGTTCTCGACCAGGAAGTACTCGTTGTCGAGCCCGGTCGACCAGCGCAGCACGGTGTCGTAGTCGCCCTGCTTCGCCTCGAACCGCCCACCCGTGTTGAGGTCGACCTCGGTGCCCGCCCAACCGACCAGCTGCCGCAGGTACGCGGAGATCGGCGCCGGCGTGCGCCCCCGGTCGAGGTGGTTCCCGGCGCCCATCACGCAGTACATGCCGACCCCGGCGCTCTTGAAGTCGTCGCCCTCGCGCTCGGCGAGCCCGTAGTCGTAGAGGTCGGGGAAGCGGCAGAGCATGTGGCCGGCCTCGTGGCAGAACGTGCCGATGCTCAGGTCCTCGGCCCGCCGCCCCGCGCTCGTGACGATGTAGAGCTCGGTGCGCACGCCGTTGTATTCCTTGCGGTGCACGAAGTTGTGCGGCCACAGGTCGCCCTTGTACTCCGTCTGGCCGGCGTACATGATGCACAGCGAGTCGACGATGCCCTCGTCGCACGAGTCGAACCGGGACAGGTCGACGCCGGAGTCGACCGCGAGCTGGATCGCCTCCGGCACCAGCAACCCCTCGGTGTTGGCGTAGGCCAGCCGGGGCCGGCTCATCCGGAACGGCCCGACCACCACGTTGCCGAAGTCGAGCCGCCCGGTCGACATGGTCCGGAAGTAGTTCCGCACCGACCCCGCGTTGCCGCCGCCGGTGTAGCCGGTGCCGTTGAGCAGGGCGTCGACCTCGGTGGTGCCGACCGCGGCCGGGGTGTCCGGGAAGTCGACCAGGATGGTCAGCCCCGTGACGGTGCCCGAGCTGAGCCGCCGCCCCGGCAGCAGCCCGCCGCTGGGGCCGAACGTCAGGAACTTCTCGCGCCCGCCGGCGGCCTCCCCCGGCGGCACCATCGCCTCGTGGCGCTCCTTCACCCGGTTGTTGCGGACCTCCGCGGCCTCGTGCAGGTGCCGCTGCACCCCGGGCGGCGGCGGCCCGGCATCGACCCGCCGGCCGGTCGAGGCGAACGTGCCCGCGTCGACGTCGGCGTAGCAGTAGGCCCCGGCGGCCTCGTCGTAGACGGCGGTGTAGCCCTCCGGCGTCTCGTAGCGCGCGTACATCTCGTCGCCGAGCACCACCAGGGGCACGTCGTCGCCGTCGCGCTGCTGGAACCGCAGGGTCTCACCGAAGATCGCACTCACCGGACACCGCCTTCGCCTGTGGACGGCCCGACGCTAGACCTGGGCGGACGTGACGGCAGTCACGGATCGGACATGGTGACACGGTCGGCGCCAAAAACGCTGCCCGGTGGACCGACCCCCGCGCCCCCTGCCGGTCGGCACCGGGCCGCTAAGGTTGCGCGGGGGAAGGGCGCGGTCTTGCCCTGGCGGGGCGTAACACCTCGCAACATGGGGTACGGAGGCATGATGCTCAATCCCGGAGACGCGCTTGGCGGGCGCTACCGGCTGGAAGAACCCATCGCCAGTGGCGGCATGGGTGAGGTCTGGCGTGCGATCGACCAGGTTCTCGGCCGCACCGTCGCCGTCAAGGTGCTCCACCCGCGGGCGGTCGGCGATCCGGGCTTCAGCGCGCGCTTCCGCGGCGAGGCGCGCACCATGGCCACGCTGCGCCACCCCGGCGTCGTCGACGTGTACGACTACGGCGAGGGCACCGACGACGACGGCAAGCCGGTCGCGTACCTGGTGATGGGCTTCGTCGACGGGCAGCCGCTGTCGCAGCGGATCAAGGAGCAGGAGCGGCTCAGCCCCGGCGAGACGATGGCGATCGTGGCGCAGACCGCCCACGCGTTGCAGGCCGCGCACGAGGCCGGCGTCGTGCACCGCGACGTCAAGCCCGGCAACCTGATCGTCCGCCCGGACGGCCAGGTGGTGCTGGTCGACTTCGGCGTCGCCCGGTCCGCCGAGGCAGCCAGCCTGACCGGCGTCGACGAGCTGGTCGGCACGGCGCTCTACATGGCACCCGAGCAGGTCGCCAAGAGCAAGATCACACCTTCCACGGACATCTACGCGCTGGGCGCGGTCGCGTACCACTGCCTGGCCGGGCACCCGCCGTTCATGGGCGACAACGCGCTGACCATCGCCCTCTCGCATCTCGACGACGAGCCGCCGCCGCTGCCGGACGAGGTGCCGCAGGCGGTGCGCACGGTCGTCGCGACCGCCATGGCCAAGGAGCCGGGCTCGGCGGCAGTGTCGCGGCGCTGTGGGCGGATCCCAACTCGCTCAC
>NZ_JBFAIU010000348.1:0-7872 GCF_040654855.1 Asanoa sp. NPDC050611 | reverse complement strand
GCACCTGCGGTGCCGAGATGACCGCCGAGACGATCCGGGGGCTCCGGCGGTACATCTGCCGGTGCAGCCGTGCCGTGCCCGCCGACGAGCTCGACGTGCTGGTGCTCGGCCGGGTCTACGACCGCAGACGGTCGACCGGCCGGGCCGACCCGGTGCGCCTGTGCGACGAGGCCCACCTGGTCGACACGTACCTGCGCGGTGTCACCGTCGGCGTCGACTGGACCCGACCGGTGATCCGCTGGGCGGAGGTCGGGCCTACCGTGACGGCTCTGGAAGGTCGCAGTCGACCTTCGGGTTGACGCCGAAGTAGTTCAGCGGCCCGGCGATGATCGTGACGATCGTGTTGCTGGCCTCCGCGCAGTTGGTGTCGTCGTTGCTGAAGTAGCCGCGCTGCCCGGCCGCGATCGCACCGATGACGAGCCAGATCACGACTATCAACCCACCGATCCCGGTTGTGCGCACAGTCCCTCCCAGGTCCACTCATCCCGCGTGCGCGGGTGTGGCCTGATACCCGGTCTGTGCGTGGCGGCAAACCCAGGGGGTTTCGTGCGGGTCAGGGTGGTGCTACGGCGAGGTTCAGGCGGCGTCCGGGTGTGCGCGGAGGGTGGTCGGATACCGGAGTTGTATCCGGCCGCGCTCCGCGTGCGCCCGGGCGTCGTCTGGGCCCGGCGGAGTGCCGCCCTGGCCCGCACGAGACCCCCTAAAGAATCTCGTAGGCGTCGATGGTGAGGAACTCCGGCATCGTGTCGCCGAGGGTGACCGAGGTGAAGACGGCCTTCGTCTCGTCCGGGCGGCCCTTGTGCCAGACGTCCTCGCCCACCTCGGCGCGGATCTTCGCCATCTCCTCGTCGAGCACGTCCGCGACGAGCGACCGGGTCACGGTGCGGCCGTCGTCGAGCGTCGCGCCGTGGCGGATCCACTGCCAGAGCTGGGATCGGGCGATCTCCGCGGTGGCCGCGTCCTCCATCAGGTTGTTGATGCCGGCCGCGCCGCGGCCCGAGAGCCAGAACGAGATGTAGCGGAAGCCGACGCTGACGTCGTTGCGCAGCCCGGCCTCCGTGATCGCGCCCGGGGTGGCCGCCGCGTCGAGCAGCTCGCCGGCCTTGACGGCGACGTCGTCGCGCTGCCGGTCGATCTGGTTCGGCTTGTCGCCGAGCACCGCGTCGAACTCGGCGGTCGCCACCGGGACCAGGTCCGGGTGGGCGACCCAGGTGCCGTCGAACCCGGCGCCCGCCTCGCGCCGCTTGTCGGCCCGGACCGCGTCGGTCGCACGCTCGTTGGCCGCCGCGTCGGTGCGGGACGGGATCAGCGCGGCCATGCCGCCCATCGCGAACGCGCCGCGCCGGTGGCAGGTGGCCACGAGCAGCTCGGTGTACGCGCGCATGAACGGCGCCGTCATCGTCACGGACAGCCGGTCGGGCAGGACGAACGCGGGGTTGTCCCGATAGGACTTGATCATCGAGAAGATGTAGTCCCAGCGGCCGGCGTTCAGGCCGTACGAGTGGTCCCGCAGCTCGAAAAGGATCTCCTCCATCTGGAACGCGGCCGGCAGCGTCTCGATCAGCACGGTGGCCCGGAAGGTGCCGTGCGGCAGGCCCAGCGCCTCCTGCGTGAACACGAACACGTCGTTCCACAGCCTGGCCTCGAGGTGGTGCTCCATCTTGGGCAGGTACAGGTAGGGCGCCTTGCCGCGGTCGAGCAGCGCCTGGGCGTTGTGGAACGCGAAGAGCCCGAAGTCGACCAGCGAACCCGACGCGCGGTCGCCGGACGGGGCGACCAGGTGCTTCTCCGACAGGTGCCAGCCGCGCGGCCGGACGAGCAGGGTCGCGATCTCGTCGCGCAGGGCGTAGTGCCGGCCGTCGGAGGCGTCGTAGGAGATCGAACCGCGTACCGCGTCGACGAGGTTGACCTGCCCCTCGACCTGGTTGCTCCAGGTCGGGCTGTTGGCGTCCTCGAAGTCGGCCATGAAGCCCTTGGCGCCCGAGTTGAGCGCGTTGATGACCAGCTTGCGGTCGGTCGGCCCGGTGATCTCGACCCGGCGGTCGGCGTAGTCCGGCCGGGGCGGCACGACCCGCCAGTCGCCGCCGCGCACGTCCGCGGTCTCCGGCAGGAAGTCGGCGGGCGCGGACCGTTCCCGGCGCGCCGCCACGAGTGTCCGCCGGCGGGCGTCGAACCGCTCGTGCAGCTCGCCGAGGAAGGCCAGCGCCTCCGCGGAGAGGATCTCGGCGCGGCCGCGCTCGCTCAGGTCGGTCTGGTCGACGGGGCGCAGCGTCATGGCGCGACTCCTCGGATGGATGCGTCCAGCAGGGTCATCGGATGGTAGATCGGAACCGCCCGGTCGCGGCCCAGGTGCGCGGTGATCTGCAACGCACAGCCGGGGTTGGCGGCCGCGATCGCGTCGGCGCCGGTCGCCGCCAGGTTGTCGGCCTTGCGCTTGCCCAGTGTGGCAGCCGCGTCCGGCTGCAACAGGTTGTAGATGCCGGCCGAGCCGCAGCACAGCTCCCACTCGCGCGGCTCGACCAGGGTCACGCCGGGGATGCCGCGCAGCAGCGCCCGCGGCGGGATCCGCACGCCCTGGGCGTGCGCGAGGTGGCAGGCGTCGTGGTACGCCAGATTCAGCTCCAGCGGGTGCCGGGTGGCCTGCGCCGGGTGGGCGTCGAGCAGCTCGTGCACGTCGCGGACCTTGGCGGAGAACGCCGCCGCCCGTGCGGCCCAGGCCGGGTCGTCGGCCAGCAGGTGCCCGTAGTCCTTCATCGCCGAGCCGCAGCCGGCCACGTTGACCGCGATCGCGTCGAAACCCTCGTAAGTCGCGATGGTCTGCCGGGCCAGCCCCAGCGCCTCGGGCTCGAACCCGGAGTGGAGCTGCAGCGCGCCGCAGCAGCGGGGGCGGCGGGGCGCGTGCACCTCCCAGCCCTCGGCGGCCAGCACCCGCACCGTGGCCGCGTTGACGTCGCCGTAGAGCACGCGCTGGATGCAGCCCTGCATGAACGCCACCCGGCCGCGGGGCTCGACGCCGGCCGCCGCCGGGGTCACCACGGCGAGCTGCCTGGTCGCCGCCCGCATCGGCACCTTGGGTGCGAGGGCCAGCAGGGCGCCGATCCGGGTACGCAGCGCCCGGTCACCGAACAGCGACGCGAGCCGCAGCCGCCCCTGCGCCGCGATCGCCGGCACCATCGCCCGCAGCCGGCCGGGGTGGGTGAACAGCGCGAAGATGGCGGCCCGGTGCAGCCGCTCGGTGCGCGACCGCAGCGGGCTGCGCTCGAGCTGGGGCCGGACCTGCTCGATGAGCCGGTCGTACTGGACACCCGACGGGCACGCGGTCACACACGCCATGCAGCCGAGGCAGCGGTCGAAATGCTCCATCATGGACGACGAGAGGGGATCCTCGTGGCCGACCCGCATGAGCAGGATCCGCCCGCGCGGCGAGTCCATCTCGTTCTCGAACACCGCGTAGCTCGGGCAGGTCGGCAGGCAGAAGCCACAGTGGACGCAGTCCTTGATCAGCTCCGGGTCCGGCGGCCGGCTCGCGTCCCACGCGGTGTCGGTCATTCAGATGCCTCCCACGTACGTGCCGGGCCGGAACATGCCCGCGGGGTCGAACCGCGCCTTGACGCGGCGCATCAGCGCGAGCGTGCCCGGGTCGGGTGCGGGCCAGGGCGCGTCGACGAGCCCGGCGCCGTCGAGCACGACGGTCGGGCGCGGCGCGAGGGCCGCGCGGGCCGCAGCCACGCGGGCCGCGAGGTCGTCGCCGGCCGGGAAGGACAGGTAGGAGACGCCGAGCGCGGCCCGCGAGACGACCGTGGCCTCACCGGCGGCGGCGAGCACCGCGGGCAGGTCGGTCGGCAGGGCCGAGACCTTGACCACGGCCGGGCCCCGCTGGGCGGAACGCTGGGCGGCCCAGATCGACTCGTCGTCGGCGACCACGCTGACGTCGACGTCGCGGAGCAGCTTGGCCGCGTCGGCGGCCCGGGCCTCCGCCGTCACCCCGCCGAACCGGACCAGGAGCCGGCCCTCCCCCGACCGCCAGGAGACGTCGAGCGCCATCGCCTCCAGCGGGTGGCGGGACATCGCGCGCACCGCACCGGTCAGCGTGCCCGGGTCCGCCGTCGCGGCGACCACGGTGGCGGTGCGGGCCGGCAACGGGTGCAGCCGGACCGCGACCTGGGTGACCAGGCCGAGCGTGCCGTACGAGCCGGCGAACAGCTTGCCGAGGTCGTACCCGGCGACGTTCTTGATGACCGTGCCGCCGGAACGTGCGACCGAGCCGTCGGACAGCACCACGGTGATGCCGATGACCAGGTCGCGGACGCCCCCGTAACGGTGCCGGGCCGGCCCGGAGTCGGCCGTGGCGACCAGCCCGCCGATCGTGCCGCCCCGGTCGGGCGGGTCGAGCGCCAGCCACTGGCCCTCGCGCCCGAGGTGCCGCTGCAACTCGGCGAGCGGGACGCCGGCCTGCACGATCGCGGTGAAGTCGCCGGGGTTGTGCGCGACGATCCGGTCCAACCCTCCGGTGTGGAGGGTCACCGTCCCGGGCGCGTCGCCACCGCCCCACTCCGCGCGACTGCCGGCGCCGACCGGTCGTACCGTGGCGTCCGAGAGCCCGGCGAGCGCGGCCGCCGCCTCCTCGGTCGAAGCGGGACGCACCGCGGACGCCGTCGTCATCAGAACCGCTCCGCCAGACCGGCGGCTTCGAGCGGATGCTGCCGATAGACCCCCGGCACCTCGCCGCACAGCCGGGGCGTCGGCATCACCTTGCCCGGGTTGGCCCGGCCCTCCGGGTCGAACGCGCAGCGCAGCCGCTGGAACGCGGCCAGGTCGTCCTCGCCGAACATCTTGGCCATGTGCTTGCGCTTGTCGACGCCGACCCCGTGCTCGCCGGTGATCGACCCGCCTGCCTCCAGGCACACGTCGAGGATGCGGCCGGCCAGCTCCTCCGCCCGGGCCGCCTGGCCCTCGACGGCGGCGTCGAAGCAGACCAGCGGGTGCAGGTTGCCGTCGCCGGCGTGGAAGACGTTGGCGACGACCAGACCGTATTCGGCGGCCAGCTCGTCGATGCGGACCAGCACGTCCGGCAGCGTGGTGCGCGGCACGACGCCGTCCTGCACGAAGTAGTTGGGCGAGATCCGCCCCATCGCCGGGAACGCCGACTTGCGGGTCTTCCAGAACAGCGCCCGCTCGGCCTCGTCGCGGCTGACCCGCACGTCGTCGGAGCCCTGGGCGACGCAGATCTCGGTGACCTGGGTGAACTGCGCGTCGCACTCGGCCTCGGCGCCGTCGAGCTCGACCAGCAGCGCCGCGCCCCGGCCGACCGGATAGCCGGCGTGCGCCATCTCCTCCGTCGCGCGGATCGTGGTCGCGTCCATCATCTCGATCGCGCCCGGCACGATGCCCGCCTGCACGATCGCCGAGACGGCCGCACCGGCCTGCCGGGTCGAGTCGAAGAACGCGACGAGGGTACGCGTGGCCTCCGGCACCGGCACCACGCGCAGCCAGATCTTCGTGGCCACCCCGAGCGTGCCCTCGGAGCCGACGAACGCGCCCAGCAGGTCGTACCCGGGCGTGTCCAGCTCCTTGCCCCCGATCGTCACGAGCTCGCCGTCGGGCAGCACCACCTCGAGGCCGGTCACGTAGTTCGTGGTGAAGCCGTACTTGAAGCAGTGCGCGCCGCCCGAGTTCTCCGCGACGTTGCCGCCGATGGTGCAGACGATCTGGCTGGACGGGTCGGGCGGATAGAAGAAGTCGGGCGCGACCGCGGTCGAGACGGCGGCGTTGGTGACACCGGGCTCGACGCAGACCCGCCCGTTGTCGAGGTCGACCTCGAGGATCCGGTTGAGCCGGGACAGCACGATCAGCACGCCGTCCTTGACCGGCAAGGCGCCGCCGGACAGGCCGGAACCCGCGCCCCGGGCCACCCAGGGCACGCCGGCCTCGGCGCACAGGGCGACGCACTCGCGCACCTGCCCTCCCGTGCCTGGCAGCACGGCCAGGCGCGGGACCTGCTGATATTGCAACAGGCCGTCGGACTCGTAGGTGCGCAGGTCGTGTTCGTCGAGCAGCAGCCAGCGGTCGCCGACCACGCGACGGAGCCGCTCCACCAGTTCGTGCCCGTCCATCACCCCTGACCTTACGCCCGGACGCCGGTGATCGCGCCTGTTGCCATGACCACCTTCGATGGACGACCATGGATCTCTACCCGGGGGCACTTCCACGCAAGGAGGCGCCATGGATCAAGCGTTCGACGTCCGTCCCGATTCACCGGGCTCCGCACAGCTCGGCGTCAGCCGGCCACCGCTCGCCGTCGCCGACCTGCCCGACCCGGAGGAGGTGTTCGGGGTCCGGAAGATCGGGCCCCGTGAGCTGTTCCAGTACGCGGTGGGGCCGAGCCTGATCGCGCTCGGGATCTCCATCGGCAGCGGCGAGTGGCTGCTCGGCCCCCAGGCCGTCGGCCAGTACGGCTTCGTCGGCGTCGGCTGGGTCATCCTGGTCTCCGCCGTGCTGCAGACGTTCTACAACGTCGAGTGTTCGCGCTACGTGCTGGCGACCGGTGAGGCTCCGGTGGTCGGCTGGGGCCGGGTGCCGCCCGGCTTCAAGCTCTGGGTCCCACTGTCCGTCTTCGTCATCATCTTCGCGTTCATCGCGGGCGGCTGGGCGGCCTCCGCCGGGCAGGGCGTCTACGCGCTCGTGCACGGCGCGGTGCCACCAGCCGGCGCCGAAGAGCCACGGATCTGGGCGATCGCCCTGCTCCTGCTGGTCTTCCTGATCACCGTGGCGGCGAAGCGGATCAGCCGGGCGCTCGAGCTGGCCAACTGGGTGATGGTCGGCGCGATCCTGGTCGGCCTGCTGCTGATCGACCTGTTCGTGGTGCCGTTCGAGCTGTGGTGGGACGGCATCCGCGGGTTCTTCACGCCGGCGGCACCGCCCGACGGCATCACGGCCACCCAGCTCGGCGGCCTCGCCGGCTTCACCGCGCTGGCGTCCGGGCTCAACTGGTACGTGATGGGGCACTACCGCGACAAGGGCTACGGCATGGGCTTCCGCACCGGCTACATCTCCGGTCTGCGCGGTGACCGCAAGGAGATGCTGGCCACCGGCGTCACGTTCCCCGACGACGCGGCCAACACGGCCCGCTGGAAGCGCTGGTACCGCCTGCTGATCGTCGACATGTGGGGCGTCTTCTTCATCGGCGCGATGCTCGGCATGCTGCTGCCGACGATCCTGATGGCGCACGCCGTCGAGGTCTCGGGCCAGCGGCCCACCGCCGCGTCGGTGCCGACCTTCGTCGCCTCGGCGCTCGACGCGGAGTACGGCCGGTGGATGTTCTACATCGCGCTGATCCTCGGCGTGCTGGTGCTGTTCAGCACACAGCTCGGCATCTTCGAGGGCATGGTCCGGGTGACCACCGACGCCGCGCACGCCACGAGCCCGCGGCTGCGCCGCCTGCTGGAGGGCGACCCGCGGCGGTTCTACTACCCGTTCATGCTGGTGCTGCTGGTGGTCATCGCGGTGATCCTGCACCTGGCTGTGCCGGTCAACCTCGTGCAGTGGTCGGCCAACATGTCCAACTTCGGCGCGCTGATCTACCCGTTCATGCTCATGTATCTCAACGCCCGGCTGCCGAAGGCGGCCAGGCCGCGCCCGTGGCACTACGTGCTGCTGGGCATCAACGTCGTGTTCTTCGGCTTCTTCTTCATCAACTTCATCGCCGACTTCTTCGGCGACCCCCTGGTCGTGTTCTGACCGTCTCCACCCCCGGGAACCCCTCGACCGGCGGACCTCAGCGCGACCCGGTACCCGGTGCTGTATCTGCTGCACGGGCGCGGCGACACCATGCAGGCGTGGACCCGGGTCAAGGCCGACCTGGACCGGCTGATC
>NZ_JBFAIU010000347.1:0-7993 GCF_040654855.1 Asanoa sp. NPDC050611 | reverse complement strand
AGCTCGTCAGCCTCCTCCAGGTACTGGGTGGTGAGGAAGACCGTGGCGCCGTCGGCGACGAGCCCGCGCACGATCTGCCACATGTTGTGGCGGCTACGCGGGTCGAGGCCCGTGGTGGGCTCGTCGAGGAAAATGATCCGCGGGTCGCCGACCAGGGTCATGGCGATGTCGAGGCGGCGTTTCATGCCGCCGGAGTACGTGGCGGCGGGTCTGTTCGCGGCTTCGGCCAGGTCGAAGCGGTGCAGCAGTTCGGCAGTGGTGCGCCGACCGTCCCTCTTGGACAGATGATGCAGGTCGGCCATGAGGAGCATGTTCTCCTCCCCCGTGATCAGGTTGTCGACCGCCGAGAACTGGCCGGTGACGCCGATCGCGGCCCGCACCGCCTGCGGGTCGGTGGCCAGGTCGTGCCCGCCCACGCGGATGGCGCCGGAGTCGGAGCCGGGGCGGATGAGGGTGGAGAGGATCTTGACGGCGGTGGTCTTGCCCGCGCCGTTCGGGCCGAGCAGCGAGAAGATGGTTCCTTGCGGGACCGCCAGGTCGACGCCGTCGAGCACGACCTTGTCGCCGTACGACTTACGCAGCCCGCGCGCCGCGATCGCCAGGTTGGTCATGGTGAGTGCTCCTCAGAGGCTGCGGGCGACGATGTCGCCGTACGTGGTGGTCGCGTGGATGTCGAGCTCGGCGGTGCCGTCGTTCTTCAGTTCGTTGGTGATCCGGCCGTGGCCGGTGCCGGCGTCGAGAGCGGCCGGGACGCCGCGGGCGGCGCCGATCGAGATCCCGCCGGCCTGGGTGCGCAGCACGACCCGGCCGCGGACGGCCTCGATGATCTCGATGTCGCCCTTGGCGGTGGTGATCTCCGCCGGGCCGGTGAGCCGGCCGATCGCGATGTCGCCCGCGGCGGCGTTGAGACGTACGCGCGCCGCCTCGTCGATCTTGAAAGTGCCGTGCGCGCCCTCGACGGTGACGTCGTCGAACCGCCCGACGCCGCGGAACTCGGCGTGGGCCGCCTTCGCCTCGACCCGGGATCCGGCGGGCAGCTGGACCGTGACCTCGACGAAGCCGGAGGGGCCGAAGTACTGGTGCTTCGCCGCCTCGGCGTCGATCCGCAGGACGCCGTCGGCGTAGTCGACCCGGGTCTGCTCCGCCACCTTGACGTCGCGGCTCTTCGCGGCGTCCGCGGGCCGGACCTCCACCGTGGTGTCGGGCCGGTCGCCGGCGATGAACTCCACGCGTCCGCCGGGGATGTCGAGAACCGCGGTGATCGGGGCTGGGGTGTCGAACCTGTGCATGATGCTCCTTCGGATGGTGGGAAGCGGTCGGTGGGATCTCAAGCCGCTCGGACCGGGTCGGGCGGAGCGGTCGGGCAGCCGAGCCGATCGGCGATCACGTCCAGCAGGCGCCGCAGATCGCGGGACATGCGGGCGTGCAGGCCGATCCGGGCAATCCCGGCCGCGAAACCGGGATGGTCCGGAAAGACCTGGTGGACGCGGTGGGTCACCAGGGTGCCGACCGGGCACGCGGTGGCGGTGTGCGTGCCCGCGTACCAGCTGCGCACGGCCACTCGGGACCGGGCCCGGTCCACCTGGATCTCCACCGGTTCCACGGGCCCGGCGAGCGTGGCGCGGTAGCTGCCGGGGCCTGCGCCGGCCACGACGGTCATCGCGCCGTGTCGTGCCGCTGACGCACGGGCGAGCACCAGCAGGTTGTCGTCGCCGACGCGACCTTCGGTGACGGCGAGCAGAAGCTCGGCGACGGCGGTGACGGGCGCGGCGACTGTCCCGTGCGCCTGCCACGGCGCGGGCAGCGCATCCAGTTCGGCGAACAGAGGCGTCTTGTGCATGGCCGGAAGCCTCGGGGCGACGGCCGCTCCGGGACAACGCGTGCCGTGCGGCGCGGGACGCCGGACCACCGCCGGCGGCGCGACTGAGCTGTGCTGTTACTCCGGCGGAGGATTCCCGGGCGAGTGTCCCGGGACGGGACGGGACAGCTGGGCCAGGCCCGCCCGGGCCGCGTTCACCGCATGTTCGAGGCCGTGCCCGGTGGCGACCTCGAGCGCGGCCTCGAAGTGCCGCGCCGCGGCCTCCGGATCGCCCGTGGCCAGGCACGCCTCCGCGTACGGGATGAGGCTGCGCACGATGCGATGCGGCTCCGCGGCCTGTTCGACGATCCGCATGGCCTCGGCGTGCCTGGCCGCCGCGTCGTCGAGGTGACCGAGGTGGCGCAGGGCGACGGCGGTGTCGGTGAGGCCGGCCGCCTCGAAGATCGGATGGCGGGTCGCCCGGCTGATCGCGACGGTCTGCTCGGCGAACTCGAGGGCGGTCCGCGCGTCGCCCATGCCGAGCGCCGCCCGGCCCAGCAGCTCCAGGCACATGCGCTCGGTCTGCTGGTCCTGCCCGCGCGCGGCCTCGAGCAGGTCGGAGATGACCTCCGCCGCCTCGTCGTACCGTCGCAGCTGCAGCAGAGCCTGCCCAAGGACGGCGCCCAGCCGGAGGCGGACCGCCTCGGCGGGTATCGGCAGCGACGTGGCGCGGCGCAGCAGTTCGACGGCGCCACCGGCGTCGGCGTGGTACATCCGGATCTCCGCCAGCTGCAGGAGGGCGAACCCCTCCCCCATGACGTCGCCCTCCGCGGCCATCAGCACGCGGGCCGTCTCGAGCTCCGGCACCGCCTCCGCCAGCCGGCCGGCACGCATCAGCACGGCGCCCAGCAGGTACCGGTGCGCGGCCAGCACACGCGGCTCCCCAAGTCCCTCGGCGGCGGGCAAGCTGATCTCGAGCCCGCGGTGCAGCTCTGCCGCACCGCCGCGCCACCCGTAGGAGATCGTGAGGAGCTGTCCGATCCCGACCGCCGGCGCGTCGAGGCCCATCCGCACCGCGAGCGGGAGCATCGCCGCGAGGTTGAGCCACTCGGTGTCCATCCACCCGACGGCCGTCTCGTAGCCGACGAGGTCAGGAAGCGCGGGCGGTCGTTGTGACACCGTCACCGGCAGTGGTACCAGCACGGCGACCTGTTCCTTCACGACGAGCATGCCGCTCAGGTAGTAGTCGGCCAGCCGGGCGATCGCCGATGCGGGGTCGCCCGCCGCGTCGTCGGCCCGGGCGGCCTTGCGCAGCAGGTCGTGCATCCGGTAGCGACCCGCGGCGGGCTCCTGGAGCAGGTGGACGTCGACCAGGTCCTCCAGCAGGAACCGGGCGTTGGCCAGTGGGATGGCGGCCAGCGCGGCCGCGCCGTACGCGTCGATGTCCTCGCCCGGCACCAGCCCCAGCAGGCCGAACATGCGGCGCTGGGCAGGATCGAGCTGCCGCAGCGACATCTCGAACACCTCGGACACCGCCGGCTCGCCCCCGCGCAGCCGCTCCACCAGGGTGTCGAGCGTCCATGCGGGCCGGTGCCGCAGCCGCGCCGCGGCCACCCGGATGGCCAGCGGCAGGTTCCCACACCGGCGCAGCACCTCGCCGACGTCACCGGGCCGGACGCCGCCCGCCGACTCGACGAACAGCTCCGCCGCCTCCGCGGTGGGAAGGACGTCCAGCGAGATCGGCTGGACGCCGTCCAGCTCGACCATCCGCCGACGGCTGGTGATGACGACGGAGCTCCGGCCCGCGCCGGGCAGTAGGTCGCGCACGTGATCCGCGTCGGCGGCGTTGTCCAGCAGCACGATCGCCCGCCGTGTCGCCAGCTCCGAGCGCCAGAGCCCGGCCCGCTCGACGACCGCGTCGGGAATCCTGGCCGGCGGCAACCCGAGCGCGGTGAGCAGCACCCGCAGCGCCTCCGCGGGCTCGACCCGCTCCCGGCCGGGCGTGAACCCGTGCAGGTCCACATAGAACTGCCCGTCGGGAAAGTCGGCGGTCAGCAGGTGCGCGGCGTGCACCGCCAGCGCGGACTTGCCGACGCCGCCCATGCCGTCGATCGCCACCACCGACGTGTCCCGCGCCGCCGCCAGGAGAACGCCCAGCTCGGCCCGGCGCCCGGTGAACGCGGCGACATCGTGCGGCAGGTCGTTGCGCACCGGCGCGGGGCCCGCCGCGCTCGCCTGGGGTCCGTCCTTGGCCCGCTCCCACACCTCGCGCAGTGGCCTCGGGTCACGGTTGGCCGCCTTGCACAGCGCCACCACGACGGGCCATGGCGGAACGGCCTGCCCGGAGAAGTAACGCGACAACGAGGAGCTGCTGACGTGGACCTCGCGCTCGAGCTCGCGCAGGCTCCGCCCGGTCAGATCACGCAGCTCCCGCAACCACCCCGCCAGATCCTCGCGCACCCCTGCCAGCCTTCCCCCAACGCCGCCGGCCGATCATAGATCGATCACGGCGGGTTTGAACGCCCCGTCGCGACGGCACGCAGCGGTGCCTACCCTGAGAGCCCATGGGGATGTACGCGTCGGCGCGCGGCTGGCTGCAGATCGATTTCGCGCACCGCAGCAACGCCGAAGAGATCGTCCGGCGACACCATCACGACCTCTACTCCGGCGGCTGGGCCTTTCCGGCGGCGCCGTTCAACTGGACGCTGTACCTCTTCTACGGCGGTGACATCCGCGAAGGGGAGCTTCCTTGGCTCCGTGAACAGATCACCGAACTGGCCGCCATGCCGGCGGTCGATGACGACGGTGATCACCCCGTCGGCCTGTTCCTGATCACCGACGAACGCGGCGGCGCCACCATGTGGCAGGTCCGTGATAGGTCCGTGTACGAACAGCCAGCCATATCACTGTCGTGGCTTGGCGAGTAGCTCAGCTCGCCTGGCAGGCAGGAGTGCGGCGCGGGTCGCGCGCCGGATCCCGCAGGTCGCCTGCGGCTACGGTCCTGGGCGTAGCGGCGGGCCGCGTGGCTACGTTCTGCGCCGCACCTGGATTGCCGTCGCTTGGCTGACGCGGCGCGGGGGCCTGGGTTCCCATGCTGGGGCCATGTCCGAATCTGTCAGCGTCAGAGGTTCGTGGATCGAGAATCCCGCTAGTGGCGAGCGAATCAGGATCCGCACGTCGGCCGCCGATTCTGGCGGGAAGGTGTTGGCGTGGGAGCTCCGGTTGGCGCCGGGCGGTCGGGTGCCCAGCGGGCACGTCCATCCGGCGCAGGAGGAGCGCTTCACCGTCGTGGAAGGGCGCATGCGGTTCCGCGTCGACGGTCACAGCCTGGTGGTCGGCCCCGGCCAGACCGTCACGGTGGCGCCCGGTGTGCGTCACCACTTCGCGAACGCCGGGCCGACCGAGGTTTTCGTGCTTGTGGAGACTCGGCCGGCCATGCGGATGGAAGAGCTGCTCGAGGTGGCCGCCGAGCTCGCGAGAGGCCGGCATGGTCGAGCGCGTCGGTTGCCCGGCCTGATCGACCTGCTGCTGTTCATGGACGAGTTCCGGTCGGAGGTTCGGGCGCCGTACTTCGCCGGCGCGGTCGGATCGGTGGTTCGGGCGATCGTCCGGGTGGCCGGGCTGTTCGGCGTCGGTGCGCACTACCGCCGGCTGCGCGACCCGCGTGGGATGGGGAGATGACGCGTACGGTCGTGGCGTTCCAGGCCCACCCTGACGACGAGGCGCTGCTCACCGCGGGCACGATGGCGCAGGCCGCCGCGGAGGGCCACCGCGTGGTGATGGTCGTCGCGACGGACGGGGACCCGGGCCGCGCCGGTGGGCTCGGCGCGATCCGCCTGGCGGAGACCCGGCGCAGTGCCGGGGTGCTCGGGGTGGCACGGGTCGAGCATCTCGGCTACGCCGACAGCGGGCCGGGGCCGGACCCGGCCGGCGGAACCGCTTTCGTCGGCGCGCCGGTGCGGGAGGCCGCGGAGCGGCTCGCCGCGATCCTGCGGGAAGAACGTGCCGACGTGCTGCTCAGTCACGACCGCAACGGCGGGTACGGTCACCGGGACCATGTCCGTGTGCACGAGGTGGGCGCGCTCGCGGTCAGGCTCGCGGGCACGGCACGATGCCTGCAGGCGACGATGCCGCGGGAGACCGTCCGCTGGGCGCTCGGCCTCGCGTCCAGGTTCGGGCCCTTCGACGCGGGCGACCTCGACCGTGCCTACAGCGCACGATCGGAGATCACACACCGGATCCCGGTCCACCGGTACGTGTCGCGGAAGCGCGCGTCGTTACGCGCACACGCGAGCCAGACGGCCGCGAAGGGCGGCGCCGACCGTACCCTGGCCGCCCTGCTCCGGATTCCCCGTCCGGTCTTCGACCTGATCGTCGGATGGGAATGGTTCATCGACCTGGATCACCGCGGACCGGTGTCGCGGGACATCTTCGCGGGCCTGCCCTGACCGTCAGGAGTGGTCCAGCACGCGGGCGAAGGCGTCGAGGTAGCTGCTGTCGCCCTGCCGGTCGCGCATGACCCAGTACTCGGCGCCCCAGAACAGGTACGCGCTCAGTTCGGTGCGCGCCTGGCCGGCCCAGCGGAGCCAGTCGTTGTAGTTCTTGATGATCCGCTCCGGCGGGCAGCTGGCGGCGGCCCCCGCGTCCGGGCTGGGCGGGATGGTCACCGCCTCCCACGGTTCGGCCTGCCCTTCGGTGACCATCACCTGGCGTCCGCCGGCGGCGACGTTGGCGAGCAGTCGGCGCCGGCGCACCGCGGGGAGGACACCGGTGGAACCGTCGAGGTAGACGCTCCAGCGGGCGACGCTGGTCACGGCGTGCCGCGCGTACGAGTCGATGCCGACGATGTCCGCGAGCTGCTCGGCGACGGCCACGGAGTCGCCCTGGTCGCGGGTCCGCCACCACTGATGTGCCAGGACAACGGTCGAGGTGGGCAGGAACCCGTTGAGTACGATCGGCCGCCGCGGGTCGTTGGCCCTGACGGTCGCCATCTCGTGCCGCAGAAACTCCTTCGAGAGCCGCCAGGAGTGCTCCATACCGAGTGGGTCGACCGCGTCGTGCTCGATCTGCCAGGCGACGATCGACTTCCGGTCCCGATAGCGTCGCACCAAGCGGGTGAGGTGGCGCGCCGCAGCGTCGAGCAGTGCGGGCTGGGACGCCGGGTCGACCAGGCGCCCCTCCGGGAGTCCTTCATCGAGAACGTGGCTCGGCACGAAGTATTCGGGGTACCCGAACGACTTGATCGGGCCAAGGCACATGACGACCCGTTTGCCGGCACGCTCGGCAGCGTCGAGTTGCCAGTCCACCTCGTCGGTGTCGAACTCGCCGGGTTCCGGTTCGATGCGGTCCCAGTAGGCGCTGAGGCGTACCAGGCCGAAGGGGTACGACAGCAGGGTGGTCAGGGTTTCGCGCGGATCGAGGTGGAAGTCCTCGCACTGGCGGGGGCGGAAGCTGATGCCCAGGGCGGTGTTGCCGCGCCGGCCCACCGGCACCTCGCGCCACCGCCGGCCCAGCGCGCGAGTGGATGGTGCGATGCGCAGTTCGGTGAGCGCGGGGACGGCCAAGGCGGCCGCTGCCGTAGTGACCAGCGCACGGCCCATGGCCGAGGTCCATGTCATCGAGACTCCTTCCGCGGGTCGCGCGGGGACCGCGTACCCCGTTGAACACGGGCCTGTCGGGCGAGGAGATCGGCGATCTCCGCGGCGGCGGTGGGTCGGCCGAGCCGCGCCGCGGCCGCGCGCATGCGGCCGACGCGGGCGGGGTCGGCACGCAGGTCCTCGATCTGGCTGAGCAGCTCGCGTCGACCGTGGACCGCTCGACCCGCGCCCGCGCGTGCGACGATCTCGGTGTTGCCGGTTTCCTGCCCGCGGAGGTGGCCCGCCAGGAGCATCGGTGTGCCGCAGGAGGTGGCCTCCGCGATGGTCCCGGGCCCGGCCTTGGTCACCAGCACGTCCGCGCTGCGCAACCAGTCGGCGATGTTGTCGACGAACCCGGTCACGACCAACCGACCGGGGCTGCGCACCGCCAACCTCGCCAGGTCCTCGCGCAACCTCTCGTCGCGGCCGCAGATCGCGACGACGTCGACGTCCGCGGCGCTGTTCACGATCGCTCGGGTCCACGACCTCATGCCGCGTGCCGCTTCCGCGCCGGCGGTGACCAGCACGACGAAACGGGCCGGGTCGAGCCCCAGGGAGC
>NZ_JBFAIU010000346.1:0-7999 GCF_040654855.1 Asanoa sp. NPDC050611 | reverse complement strand
TCTGGATCAACGCCGGGCTCAGCTGCGACGGCGACTCGGTGTCGCTGACCGCCGCTGACCAGCGAGGTGCACCGCGACGAGGTGGCCCGGGCCGAGCAGCGGATGCGGATCGAGCAGCTGGAGATCAAGGCCGCCGAGGACTTCTCGCTCGACGTCGAGACCCTGGTCGCCGAGTACGGGCCGGAGCAGCCCGTACCCCCGACGCAGGTGGCCCTGGCCGCGGCCGCAGCGGCGGGTGAGCCGGAGCCCGAGCCCCTGCCCTACGACCGGCCGACCCAGGAGAAGCGGGCCGCGAAGGCCGAGCGCGAGCTGGCCCTGCTCGGCAAGGTCAACCCGCTGGCGCTGGAGGAGTTCGCGGCCCTGGAGGAGCGCTTCAAGTTCCTCTCGGACCAGCTCGAGGACCTCAAGAACACGCGGCGCGACCTGCTGACCGTGGTCAAGGACGTGGACGACCGGATCCTCGAGGTGTTCACCAGCGCCTACCACGACACGGCCCGCGAGTTCGAGCAGGTCTTCGGCGTGCTGTTCCCGGGCGGCGAGGGTCGCCTGGTCCTGACCGACCCCGAGGACATGCTGACCACGGGCGTCGAGGTCGAGGCCCGCCCGCCGGGCAAGAAGATCAAGCGGCTGTCGCTGCTCTCCGGTGGCGAGCGCTCGTTGACCGCGGTCGCGATGCTGGTCGCGATCTTCCGCGCCCGGCCCAGCCCGTTCTACATCATGGACGAGGTCGAGGCGGCGCTGGACGACGTCAACCTCGGCCGGCTGATCACGCTGTTCGCCCAGCTCCGGGAGAAGAGCCAGCTGATCATCATCACGCACCAGAAGCGCACGATGGAGGTCGCCGACGCCCTCTACGGCGTGACCATGCGCAACGGCGTCACCGAAGTGATCAGCCAGCGGCTCGGCAGCGAGGAGGAGTGATGCGGCCCAAGGCCACCGCGCTGCTGGTCGACCTCGACGGCACACTGCGCCGCTGGGACCCCGAGGTGATCCACGGCATCGAGGCCGCGCACGACCTCAAGCGGGGCGCCCTCTACGGGACCGCGATGGACTGGTCGCGGCTCATGCCGGCGATCATCGGCGACATCACCCACGACGAGTGGGCCGAGGCCATCGCCGCGGACCTCGCGGACCAGATCGGCGACCCGGACCGCGCCCGCGCGGCGGTCAAGGAGTGGGAGAGCTACCGCGGCACGGTCGAGCCGGGCCTGCTGGCCCTGATCCGGGACGCGCGGGCGGCGGGCATCAAGGTCGGCCTGGCCACCAACGGGACCGACCTGCTGGAGACGGACCTGCGGACGCTGGGCCTGTCGGACGAGTTCGACGCGGTGATCAACTCGTCGGACCTGCACATCCCGAAGCCGGCACCGGAATACTTCGGGGCGGCCTGCCTGGCCCTGCGCACGACACCGAGCCACGTGCTCTTCATCGACGACAGCGCCCGCTTCGTCTACGGCGCCCGCGCCGCGGGCCTGTCCGCCCACCGCTGGACAGGCCCGAGCGACCTCCCCTACATCCGCGCGGCCCTCGACCTCTGACCCGGCCGGTCAGGCGCCGGTGGTGCCGTCGATCCGTTCGCGGATCAGGTCGGCGTGGCCGTTGTGGCGGGCGTACTCCTCGATCATGTGGTTGTAGACCCAGCGCAGGCTGATCGTGGTGCCGCGGGTGGTGACGAAGGTGTGGTCCAGCGACAGGTCGGCCGCGAGCGCGTCGGCCTTGGCACACTCCGCCCGGAACGTCGCGAAGTCCGCCTCCGCCGACTCGGCCGTGCCGTCGTTGTGGTCGCCGTCCCGGTTGTCGTCGGTGTAGTAGAGGCCGTCGTACGGCAGGCCGGCCGCGCGGTGGAACCAGCTGCGTTCCACCCCCGCCATGTGCCGGACCAGGCCCAGCAGGCTCAGCGTCGACGGCTCGACCGCCCGCTTGGTCAGCTGGTCGCCGGTCAGGCCCTGGCACTTCCAGAGCAGCGTGTCGCGGTGCATGTCGAGCCAGCCCTGCAGCATCGCGCGCTCGTCGGCGACGAAGGGCTCGCGGCGTCGTTCGATTTCCGGGGCAGTCCAGGTCATCAGGGCATCATGCCGGTTCGCCCGCCGGGACGCCGCCTGGTTTACGCGGGGCCGGGACGGGTGCCGGCTCCGTCAGCGGCAGCGACGCCACCCTCGTCAGCACGCCGTCGGCGCGCGTGCCCTCGATCGTGACCGCGGCCGTCGCGCCCGACAGCGACAGCGTGCTGACCGCGTTGCCGAAGTAGGGGCCGGCCAGCTTGCGCCAGCGGACGCCGGGCTTGCGTACCCGCGCGCTCTTGGCCAATGCCCGCACCACCGACGACGGGCCGCGCCACCAGCCCAGCGTCATCACGGGCTTCATCACGGCCGGCACCGCGTTGTGGATGGGCGAGCAGGTCAGCTGGTGCACCGGCGTCGTCACCTCCGGGTCGCGGAAGCGGACCCGGGCCACATAGGAATGGTGTACGTCGCCCGACAGCACGCTGATCGACGCGGGCGCCGGGTAGGCGGGACCGGCGCCGACCCGCTCGCCGCCGGCCGTGCGCGGGCCGGAGCCCAGCCGGGCGAACAGCTCCGCCAGGTCCTCGAACGACCGCTGGAAGGCCGCCCAGTGCTCCAGGTCGACCGCGCGGCGCATCTTCTCGGCGGCCGCGGCGACGAAACCGCGCGGCGAGGCCGCGAGCCGCTCGTTCCACGCCTCCAGGTGGTGGATGCCGTGCGGCAGCAGCCAGGGCAGCGACGAGCCGACCACGAGGTGGTCGTAGTCGCCGTGGGCCTGGTCGAGGAACCACGACCACTCGCCGGGCGGCAGCATCGCGCGGGAGCCGGGGTCGAGCACCCGGCTGCACCGGTTGTCGAGCACGACCAGCCGGGTCCGGCCCAGGTCGACCCGGTAGGACCACTGGTACTGCGTGGCCCGCCAGCGGTCGGTGTCGTGCGCCGCGTCGGCCTCCAGATCGACCCGCTCGCCGAACTCGCGCAGGATCTCGGTCGCGTCGGCGGCCCCGGCCACCTTCGGATAGAGCGCGTCGGTGGCCAGCTCGTCCGGGTGCAGGTTGCCCAGGTGCTGGTAGACCCAGTACGACGCCAGCCCGCTGGTGATCCGCTCGCGCCACCAGGGCTGCTCCCGGGCGGCGACGCGCCACGACGCCGACGAGTTCCAGTCGTCGATGATCTCGTGGTCGTCGAAGATCATCACGCTCGGTACGGTCGAGAGCAGCCAGCGGATCTCCGGGTCGCGCCACGACTCCAGGTAGAGCCGGGTGTACTCGTCGAACGTGACCACCTGGTGCGGCGGCGCGTCGGTCAGCTTGGCCTTGCGTCGCTTGCGCTGCTTGCGGAGGAACCGGCGTACCTCCCGGGAGGTCATGTCGGCGTAGACCTGGTCGCCGAGCAGCACCATCAGGTCGGGGCGGACCCCCTCGTCGGCCATCAGCCGGCGGGCGAACGCGTCCAGCGCGTCCGGCGGCAGTTTGTGCCCGGTCGAGCGCGGTGTCGCCTCGCGGCACGAGCCGAAGATCAGCTTCACCGGCTGGCCGCCGTCGTCACCCATCCGGGTGCGGATGACACTGGCGGGGTACGCGGAGTCGGGTTCCGGCCAGACCTTCGCACCGTCGACGAACACCTCGTAGGGCGTGACCGCGTCCGGCGGCAGGCCTTCGACCACGACCAGCGCGTAGTGGTGGTCGAAGGCGGTGAACGTACGCGCGCTACCTTCCGCACCCCCCTGTGCACGCACCGTGACCTCGGCCGGTGCGGCCGTCTCGACCCAGATCGTGGCCCGGGTGTCGACGACCCGGCGGAGCACCGGACCGATCAGCAGACGTGTGCCGGCGGACATACGTTTTCTACCTCCAGTGACGAGTGGCGCCGCGACCATCTTTTCTACCCACCCGGGTTCTGCGCCATAGCCCGAGGCGCGACACCTCACACCCGCCGTCGCGTGAGCCCGCACGGGGCATGTCAGGATTTCGGTATGGAATACGTGATCCTCGGAATCGTCCTGGCCGGCGTGCTGCTCCTGGCCGGGCTCGGCCTGCTCGTGCCCCGGATCCGCCGGCGGCCCCTGCCGCCGACCCAGCCGCAGCCGACCGAGACGGCCGAGGAGGAGGGTGGCGTCGGGATCCTCGCGCCGGAACGACCGGCCGAGGCGCCACCCGCGCCGACCATCGAAACTCCCGCGCCCACCGCCGGCCGGCTCATCCGGCTGCGCGGGCGGCTCTCGCGCTCGCAGAGCGTGTTCGGCAAGGGCCTGCTCGCCGTGCTCGCCCGGGACCGCCTCGACGAGGACGCCTGGGAGGAGATCGAGGACAGCCTGATCGGCGCCGACGTCGGCGTCGAGGCGACCCGGGAGATCGTCGACCGGCTCCGCGACCGCACCAAGGTGCTCGGCACCCGCACCCCGACCGAGCTGCGGGCGCTGCTGGCGGCCGAGCTGGTCGAGGCGCTCGACCCGACCCTGGACCGGTCGCTCAACGTCACCGGCAAGCCGTCCGTGCTGCTGGTCGTCGGCGTCAACGGCTCCGGCAAGACCACCACCTGCGGCAAGATCGCCCGAGTGCTGATCGCCGACGGCCACACCGTGCTGCTCGGCGCCGCCGACACGTTCCGCGCCGCCGCGTCCGAGCAGCTGGCCACCTGGGCCGGCCGGGTGGGCGCCGAGGTCGTCCGCGGCCCGGAGGGCGCCGACCCGGCCAGCGTCGCGTTCGACGCGGTCAAGAAGGGCACCGAGACCGGGGTCGACACCGTGCTGGTCGACACCGCCGGCCGCCTGCAGAACAAGGTCGGCCTGATGGACGAGCTCGGCAAGGTCAAGCGGGTCGTCGAAAAGCAGGGACCGGTCGACGAGACCCTGCTGGTGCTCGACGCCACCACCGGCCAGAACGGCCTCGAGCAGGCCCGGGTGTTCACCGAGGTGGTGGACGTGACCGGTGTGGTGCTGACCAAACTCGACGGCACGGCCAAGGGCGGCATCGTCATCGCCGTACAGCGCAAGCTGGGCATTCCGGTCAAGCTCGTCGGCCTCGGCGAGGGCCCGGACGACCTGGCGCCGTTCGAACCGGCGGCGTTCGTCGACGCGCTTGTTGGCACGGACGCGTAACCTCGGGTGACCTACCAGCCGCAGGCCTCCGGACTCGGGAGACCGTACGTGACGCAGCAGGAAGTTCCCCTCCGTGGGGGGAACGTCAGCACCGTGGTGCGGGTCGGCGACACCGTCCGCCGCAACGCCGGCCCGTGGACGCCGTCGGTGCACGCCCTGCTGCGCCATCTGGAGCACGTCGGCTTCACCGGGTCACCGCGGGTGCTCGGCATGGACGAGCGCAACCGCGAGGTGCTCTCCTACCTCGAGGGGGAGTGCGGCGAATATCCGCTGGCCCCGCACTGGGTCACCGACGAGGCGCTGGTCACGGTCGCGACGATGCTGCGGATGTTCCACGACGCGCAGTACGGGTTCCAGCCGGCGCCCGGCGCGGTCTGGCGGTCGTTCGGGCCACCGCCGCCGGACACCGAGGTGATCTGTCACCACGACGCGGCGCCGCACAACGTGATCTGGCGCCCCGACGGCACGCTCGCGCTGATCGACTTCGACCTGGCCTCGCCCGGGGCGCGGATCTACGACGTGGCGTACGCGGCGTGGACCTGGGTGCCGCTCTTCTCCGACCGGGACTCCTACACGCTCGGCTGGAAGCGGCCCAACCGGCCGCAGCGGCTACGGATGTTCGCCGACGCCTACGGGCTGATCCCGCGCGACCGGCAGCGCCTGGTGCGGACGATCCGCAAGCGGATCGTCGACCACGTCGAGGGCATCCGGCGGATGGCCGCCGCCGGCGATCCGGCGTTCGTCCGGATCGTGCACAAAGGTCACCTTCGTCGCCCGATGCGCGATCTCCGCCTGCTCGACTACGAACGTCACACCCTGGAGTACGCGCTCCGCTGAGCGGTACGTCCCCTCTCATTCCGCGATCACGCGGTAGGGCGGGTTTCGTCACACGTACGAAACAACCCGTCACGCTTCGGTAACCGCCCCGCGACCTTACGCGAAACAGCGGCCCGGGAAGCTTCCCGCGAAACCGGCTGTCGGGCGACGCTGCTCTGCCTGCCGGAGGGAGGAACCTACCGAGAGGAGGCAGCGTGGAGATCGACACCGGCAATACCGCCTGGCTACTTCTGTCGTCCGCGCTCGTGCTGCTCATGACGCCGGGTCTGGCGCTGTTCTACGGCGGCCTCAACCGGTCCAAGGGCGTACTCAACATGATGATGATGAGCTTCAGCTCCATCGGGCTCGTCTCAGTGCTTTGGGTCATCTACGGCTTCACCTTGTCTTTCGGCTCAAACGGCAACTCCGGGGTCAACAACGTCCTCGGCAGCTTCACGCAGTACCTGGGCACCGAGACGAACTTCCTCGGTGACATCTGGGGCACGACCGGCATTCCGGTGTACGTGTTCCTCGTGTTCCAGATGATGTTCGCGGTCATCACCGTCGCGCTGATCAGCGGCGCGGCTTCGGACCGGATGAAGTTCTCCGGCTGGCTCCTGTTCGCGTTCGGCTGGTTCACCCTGGTCTACATCCCGGTCGCACACTGGGTCTGGGGCGGCGGCTTCATCGGGGCCAAGATCAAGGCGTTGGACTTCGCCGGTGGCACGGCCGTGCACATCAACGCCGGTGCCGCCGCGCTCGGCCTGGTGCTGATCCTCGGCAAGCGGATCGGCTGGCCCAAGGAGAGCACCAAGCCGCACAACGTCCCGCTGGTCGCGCTCGGCGCCGGCCTGCTGTGGTTCGGCTGGTTCGGCTTCAACGCCGGCTCCGAGCTGACCGTGGACGGCACCACGGCGGTCGCGTTCCTCAACACGCAGGTCGCCACCGCGGCCGGCGTACTCGGCTGGATCATCGTGGAATGGATCAAGGGCGGCAAGCCGACCCTGGTCGGTGCCTCGTCCGGCGCGATCGCGGGTCTCGTCGCGATCACCCCGGCGTGCGGCTTCATCGCCCCGATCCCGGCCGTGATCGTCGGCGCCATCGCGGGTGCGGTCTGCGCGCTGGCCGTGAGCCTCAAGTACCGGTTCGGCTTCGACGACTCGCTGGACGTGGTCGGCGTGCACTTCGTCGGTGGCTGGATCGGCTCGCTGGCGATCGGCTTCTTCGCGACCACGCAGGTCAACTCGGCGATCACCGACGTGCTCGGTGCCAGCAACGGCCTGTTCTACGGTGGTGGAGCGACCCAGCTCGGCCGGCAGTTCGCCGGCAGCGCGATCGTCACGGTCTACTCGCTGGTGCTCGCGATGGGCATCGCCTGGGTGGTCAAGAAGGTCGTCGGCCTGCGCACCTCGCCCGAGTCCGAGGTCGAGGGCATCGACGTGGCGGAGCACGCGGAGTCGGCGTACGACCTGTCGCCCGCCGGTGGCGGTGGAGCGGCTTCGGCCTTCCAGCTCGCCGGCCTGTCCGCTTCGCGGCCGTCGAACAGCGACGTACCAGACGAGAAACCTGTCAGCGAGAAGGTCTCCGGCTAAGTTTTCTAGCGATGGAGGGGTTGGACATGAAGCTGGTGACCGCGGTCATCAAGCCCTACCAGCTGGACGCGGTCAAGGAGGCCCTGCACGCCCTCGGCGTGGCCGGGCTGACCGTCAGCGAGGTGCAGGGCTACGGCCGGCAGAAGGGGCACACGGAGGTCTACCGGGGTGCCGAGTACACGGTTGAGTTCCTGCCGAAGATCCGGGTCGAGGTGCTGACCGACGAGATCGACGTCGACAAGGTGGTCGACGCGGTCGTGGCGGCGGCGCGGACGGGCAAGATCGGTGACGGCAAGGTCTGGGTGACGCCCGTCGAGGACGTCGTCCGGGTCCGCACCGGCGAGCGCGGCCTCGACGCGCTCTGATTTCGATGGTTACCACGAGCGGATCGACGCCGGCGCGCGGCCGGCGGGGAACCCGCCGCAGTTAACCCGGGGGCGGCCCCCCGGCCCCCGCCGCCCCGCGGGACGCCCGCGACGCCGGGCGGG
>NZ_JBFAIU010000345.1:0-8037 GCF_040654855.1 Asanoa sp. NPDC050611 | reverse complement strand
GCGCGCAGAGCCCGGATCCGCAACTGCACCTGGTCGAGGCCCAGCCGTCCGGGGTACGGGTCTGCTTCCGGACTGCCGCGACCGCGATCGAGCTCACGGTTGGCCACCTTCGCGTTGCCGGACACCGCGCCCACCCGCGGGTCCGCGAACGGCTGCACCAGGCGGTGGATCGTCTCGGGCTCGAAGACCGTGTCGCCGTCGACGAGGACGAGCAGCTCCGACCGGGCGTACGCGATGCCGGTGTTGAGCGCCGCCGGCTTGCCCGCGTTGCGTTGCCGGACCACCCGCACGCCCGGCACGCCCAGCCGCGCGACGATGTCGGCCGTCCCGTCCGTGGAGCCGTCGTCCACGACGATCACCTCGACCGCCGGATGGTCGCCGCCGACCAGCGACAGCACGGTCGCCCGGATGTTGGCGGCCTCGTTGTACGCCGGCACGATCACCGACACCGGCGCCCAGACGCCGCGCGCGGGTGGCCGGCGCCGCCGCGCGTACCACCAGGCGCAGCCGGCCTGGACCGCGAGCCGGCCGGCGCCGAGCACCAGCGCCACCGCGAGCAGCCAGGTCATGACGGTGGCCAGGCCGCCGCCGAGGGCCTGGAACCAGCGCAGCGCCGTGCCCCGCCACCGGTCGCCCGCCGACGCGGGCCGCGCCGGCACGCCGAGCGCCGCCGAGACCGTCGTGAACCGGTAGCCCTGGTTCTTCAGCAACGGGATCAGCTGGTCCAGCGCCGCCACGGTCTGCGACCGGTCGCCGCCGCCGTCGTGCAGCAGGACCACCGCACCCGCGCCACCCGCCGGCTGCGCGGCCCGCACGATCGCGTCCACGCCGGGCCGGCGCCAGTCGTTGGAGTCCAGGTCGGCGAGCACCGCGATCTGGCCCTGGGCGGTGGCGTCCCGCAGCGCGGACAGGTCGGCCGCGGTCACGTCGCCGGGGCGCGACGAGAACGGCGGCCGGAACAGCGGTGCCTGGCGCGCGGTCGCCCCCGCGATCGCGTTGCGGGTCAGCGCCAGCTCGAGGTGCCGGTGCCAGGTCGCGGCGCTGCTGAGGTCGGCGTGGGTGAACGTGTGCGAGCCGAGGTCATGCCCCTCGGCCACGATCCGCCGCGCCAGCTCCGGCTCCTCGTCGACCTGGGCGCCGACCGCGAAGAACGTCGCGGGTACGCCGTGCCTGCGCAGCACGTCGAGCACCTGCGGCGTCCACCGCGGGTCGGGACCGTCGTCGAAGGTGAGCGCGATCGTCCGGTCGGGCAGCGAGCGCGTCGCGAGCCCGCGCGGGTCGGCGCGGACGAACGGCCCGTCCAGCGGGGCCGCGGCCGGCACGGTCGGGTCGGGCCGGCCCGAGCCGCCGCCTCCGCCGCGGGCGTAGCCGGCGAACGCGAGGCCGGCGAGCAGCACGACCCCGCCCAGCGCGAACAGCAGCCAGTGCGCACGCGGGTCACGCCGCGCGATGTGGCGCGGCCGGTGCCCGGCGGTCATCAACCGGCCTTGGACTTCGGGTTTCCCGGCTTGTCGGTCGGCCGGTTGCCCCGCCCGATGCCCCGACCGGGCTTGTCGGCCGGGCTCGTGGTGGCGGCCGGGCCTGTGGTCACTGAGCTGCTGGACCGGCCGGCCGGCGAGTCCGAGGCCGGCTTCGCGGTGGGTCGCACGGCCGGCGGGGGAGCGGGCCCGATCACGGCCGACTCCGGCTCGGGCGTCCCGCCGGTCCAGCCGGGAAGCGGCAACGGCGACCCGGTGAGCAGGCCGGCGGCGAGCAGCCCGAGCGCGCCGACCAGGACGGCGGCCGATGTCACGGCGAGCCAGGCGAGGACCCGCCGGCGCCGCCCGGTCCGGTCGACGAAGACGTCAGTGCTCATCGCCGCGCCCGGCTGGGTTCGGCGTCCTCTTTCCCGGATTCGGGTTCGCGCTGTTGCGCCGCGGGTGTGGTGACCGCGCGTGCTCGTCGGGACCCTTGGGCTTCTTCGTCGCCCCGACGGGTTGCTGCGGCTCCGGCGTCCGCGTCGCACCCTCGCGCCCGTCGACGGCCGGAACCGCCGGCCGGGCCGGTGCCACGGGCGCGGGTCGTGGTGCGGGCCCGCGTGCCGGCACCGGCAGCGTGCCGGTCGCGCTGGCGACGGCGAGGCCCGACCCGGTCAGCAGCGTGCCGGCGATGGCGACCTTGAACGCCAGCAGCCGCGACAGCGTGCGCCGGGCCCGCACCGGCCGGGCGGCCGACCGGTCGGCGGTGCGGAACGCCGCCGCGGCCTCGGGCTCGCCGGCAAGCTCGTGCGGCCCGGCCGGCCCGCGCGCCGCGATCAGCACGCGACCCAGCGGCGTGCCGGCTTCCCCGCCGTCGAGGAGGTGTTCGGCGGCGGCGCGGTCCGGCCATCCCCGCCCGGTCATGGCGAATCCTCGGGCATGACGGCGGCGAGCCGGCGCAGCCCCCGGTAGGCGGCGGTGCGCACCGCGCCCGGCCGCTTGCCCAGGATCTGCCCGACGGTCTCGGCGTCGAGCCCCATCACGACCCGTAGCAGCACGGCTTCGGCCTGCTGCGGCGGCAGCGTGGCGATCAGCGCGACGGCGGCACCGGTGGCCACCGCGTCGGCGGCCTCGTGCTCGGTGTCGGCGCCGCTGGCCAGGTCGGCGAGCGCCTCGACCGGGACCGGCACGCTCGGCCGGCGGCGCAGCTTGCGGGCGTGGTCGAGCGCGCGGTGCCGGGCGATGGTCACGGTCCAGGCGCGGAAGTTGGCGTAGTCGCCGGCGAACCGGGGCAGGTCCCGGCAGACCTGCAGCCAGGTCTCGGACGCCACGTCCTCGGCGTCCTCGCCGATCAGCCCCCGCAGGTAGCGCAGCAGGGCCGGCTGAACCGCGCGGAACAGCTCCCGGAAGGCGCGCTCGTCGCCCTCCTGAGCGGCGGCGACGGCGGCGGAGAGGTCGGCGGCGCCGGTGCTCACCGCGGGCTCCGTCAGGTCCAGCTTCACGGGAAAGAGAGCGCCGCCGCCCCGCCGCGTGTCACACGCCGCGCAGAGTGACCGGCCCGCCACAGGACACATCGGCGGACCTCGACGTGTCGGGCCGGCGGCGGCAGAATGCGACGAAGACCATCGGGGAGGCGCCCATGTCCTTCAACCTCAGCGTGATCCTCCGCGAGTCCGCCCGCCGCGACCCCACCAGGACCGCCGTGATCTTCGGCGACCGCAAGGTCAGCTATGCCGAGCTGGACGAAGCCGCCGACCGGGCCGCCACCGGGCTGCTGCGGTACGCGTCCCGCGGCGACCGGGTCGCGCTGATGCTGCCCAACCGGGTCGAGTTCCTCGAGTGCTACTTCGGCATCCTCAAGGCCGGCCTCGTGGCGGTGCCGATGAACCCGCTGCTCAAGGCCGGCGAGGCCGCGCACATCCTGGCCGACAGCGGCGCCCGCGCGGTGGTCGCCGGCGACCTGTCCGCCGCGGCGGTCGCGGACGCCGGCGTACCCGTGCTGAACGCCGACCGACCCGACTATCTGGGCGCGCCGGACCCGCTCCCGTGGGCGGCGACCACCAACGCCGACGACACCGCGGTCATCATCTACACGAGCGGCACCACCGGCCGGCCGAAGGGCGCCGAGCTGACCCACTTCCAGCTCTACCTGAACTGCTCGCTGTCCGGCGACCGGTTCGACACGCGCCCCGACGACGTCTCGCTCGCGGTCCTGCCGTTCTTCCACGTGTACGGCCTGTCGAGCGTCGTCAACGTCGCGATCCGGCTGGGCGGCACGATCGTGGCCGTCCCGAAGTTCGACGTCGACCTGGTCCTCGACGCGCTGCACCGCCACCGGGTCAGCGTGCTGGCCGGCGTGCCGACCATGTACCACGCGCTGCTCAACGCCGACACCACCGGCCGCGACCTGTCGGCGCTGCGGATCGGCTCGTGCGGCGGCGCGTCGATGCCGGAGGCCGTGCTCAAGGGCGTCGAGGAGAAGTTCGGCATCACGGTGCTGGAGGGCTACGGGCTGTCGGAGACCGGCAGCACCGCGACGATGAACCCGAGCGTCGACGACCGCCGCGTCCGCTCGATCGGCCGGCCGATCTGGGGCGTCGACGTGCGCGTCGCGGCACCCGGCGGCGGCGCCGAGGTGCCCACCGGCGAGGTCGGTGAGCTGCTGGTCCGCGGCCACGTCGTGATGAAGGGCTACCACGACAACCCGGCGGCGACCGCGGAGGCGATCCGGGACGGCTGGCTGCACACGGGCGACCTCGGCTACCGGGACGCGGACGGCTTCCTCTACGTGGTCGACCGGATCAAGGACCTGATCATCCGGGGCGGCTTCAACGTCTACCCGCGCGAGGTGGAGGAGGTCCTCTACGGTCACCCGGCCGTCCTCGAGGCGGCGGTGATCGGCCGGCCGGACGAGCGCGTCGGCGAGGAGATCGTCGCGGTGGTCACGGTCCGCCCCGGCGCCGACCTGGACACCGCGGAGCTGATCGCGTACTGCCGGGAGCGGCTGGCGGACTACAAGTGCCCGCGCGAGGTCCGGGTCATGGCCGCCCTGCCCAAGAGCGCCACGGGCAAGCTGCTCAAACGGGAGCTGCGGGTCTGAGCGGTCAGCGCAGCAGGTCGAGCACGGCCGCCTCGATCGTGGCGCGGACCGCCCGGTCGTCGAGGTCCGGCGCGGCGTCGTCCAGCTCGATCGTGACGCCGTCGACGAACCGGTCGACGACGCGCGGGTCGACGTAGGACGCGCGCGCGACCGTCGGTGTGTTGCCCAGGTAGTCGGCCACCTCGCGGATCGCCGCCGGCACGGCTCTCCTCCGGGCGACGGCGGACCGCCCGGGGCGGGCACCGGCCTCGTCGACGGCCAGCGCGACCGCGGCCAGCACCGTGCCGTTCCACGTGCGGAAGTCCTTGGCGGTGATCTCTATGCCGCTGATCTCGCGGAGGTACGCGTTGACGTCCGCGCTGCGCACGTCGACCCACTCCCGTCCCCGCCGGAAGGCGAGCAGCTCGGGCTGGTCGTCGGGGCGGGCGAGCAGGGTACGGACCACCGCGCGCACGTCGTCGTCACGCACGTCGAGGGTGCGCTCCTGACCGCCCTTCGCCGGGTAGCAGAACCGGACCACCCCGTTGGTGAGGCGCACGTGCTCGCGCCGGACGGTGGCGAGCCCGAAGCTGGCGTCGTCGCCGTTCGCGTACTCCTCACCGCCGATCCGGAAGCAGCCGACGTCGAGCAGGCGCACCGCGGCGGCCAGCACGCGGTCGCGGGTGGCGCCCCGCTGGGTCAGGTGTCCGTCCACCGCCGACCGGATCTCGGGCAGGTGGGCGCCCACCTCGAGCACGTGGTCGAACTTCGCCGCGTCCCGCCGCGCCCGCCAGGCGTCGTGGTAGCGGTACTGTCGCCGGCCGGCCGCGTCGACGCCCGTCGCCTGGATGTGGCCGCGCGGGTCGGTGCATATCCACACGTCGCGCCAGGCCGGCGGGATCACCAGCGCGCGGATCCGCTCCAGCTCACCGGCGTCGGTGAGCGCGGCGCCGTCGGGACACAGGTAGCTGAAACCGCTCCCGCGGCGCCGCCGGCCGTAGCCGGGCCGACTGCTGTCGCTGCGTCGTAGTCGCACGCGTGGTGGATACCCACCTGTTCAGCCTTCGACGCCCGTCGTTTCGTGGGAGGAGCCGACCGGTTTGGACTCCGGGGATCCCCGCTGTCGCAGGTAGATCGAGAGGATGACCATCGAGGCGACCGCCAGCAGCTCCGACTGCCAGTTCTGCAGTGTCCGGTTCCAGAAGTCGGGCTCACCCAGGTAGCGGCCCCACGAGACCGTGTTCTCCAGCTTGCTCAGCTGTTGCTCGTTGTAGGCGGCGACGCCGGCGATGGACTGGGCCGTCCAGGAGCCGATGAAGATGGCGCCCATCACCAGCCCGAGGGAGTTGGAGAACAGCAGCCGCCGCGCGCCCGGCTCACGGGCCCACCGCGGTGACTCCGGCTGGGCGTGCTCGCCCATCTTCTGTTCCTCGTGCGTCTCGCGGCCCACCTTGTCGAGCTCTTTGGACTCCGGCGAGCCCTTCTGGACCAGCCACACGGTGAGGAAGATGTAGAGGAAGAACTGGAGGTACTCGGACTGCCAGTTCTCCGAGACGTCGGTGCCGAAGCTGGCCGACGTCACGTACCGGCCGAGCGAGATCGGCTCGAGCCCCTCCGCCACCTGCTCCTGGTTGAAGTTGGCGTGCCCGGCGAACGCCTGCCCGACCAGCACGATCAGGAACAGGACGCCGAAGACCAGGCCGAGGGAGTTCTCCTTCAGGAAGCGCTTCACCGGTGCAGCACCCCCAGCACGATGATGTACGCGAGCCCGAGCGTCACGAACACGAGCAGCGTCACGAACAGCACGCGCATGTCAGCCTCCCTGCAGTGTGCAGTCGTACGGCCGGTCACCGCGCGGCTCGCAGCCGGCCGCGACCACGCGCCAGCCGCCCCGGAAGACGGCCAGGAACACGGTGTCGGTGTCGAGCCGCACCTGCGCCCACTGGCCGTACACGTTCGTGGTGGTCACCTGCCCCGGCCCGGGCAGGTCCTCGCCGAGGATCGCCTCCGCGCACGGCTGGTCGGCCGACTGCTCCAGGTCGGCGAGCGTCTCGGGTGCCAGCGTCGCGCAGGCGGCGTCGCCGTCGCCCTGGTCGACCGCGTCCAGCAACCGGACCGCGACGGCCGCGGCCGCGTCCTCCCGGCCGCCCGGACCACCGCAACCCGCCAGCGCGAGCGCCGCGGCCAGCACGACCGTGCCGAGCCCCAGGGTTCTCATGAGCCACAATCTTCCCAAAGGCGCGTTCACTTATGCGGCGCCACGCTGGGTGAGCCTTTCCGACCGGGTCGGCGGAGCGCACCGTCCACGATGGCCGCCTCGGGCGACTCGTGGTTGAGCGCCTACGCGTGGGGTAACCGGCAGGGATGGCTACCACCAGACAGACCAAGGCCGCCCGGTCGAACGTACGTAAGGCGCAGGCCGGTGCGCGAGCCAAGAAGTCGATCTCGAAGATGCCCGCGAAGACCCGCACCGCGCTGGGCAAGCAGGGCGCCGCCGTCGCGCAGCGTAAGCGGACCGGCGGCAGCTCACCCAAGACCAGGGCCGAGTTGTACGAGCTGGCGAAGCGCCGCGACCTGCCTGGGCGCTCCAAGATGGGCCGCGACGAGCTGGCCCGGAAGCTCGGCGAGAAGTGACGACCGACCGGATCGCGGATCCGTGGGGTGACCGCACGCCCTACGGACCCGGTGCGGCCTGGCCGGTGCGGGTCGACCTGCAGCTCGCCGAGGGCCTGAGCGAGGGCGACGTCGACCGGTGGGTCCAGGCGGCGTCGCTGCTGCACTCCAACGGCGACGCGATGGACATCGCGGTCAAGGACGGCCGCATCGCCGGGGTACGCGGGCGCGCCGTCGACCGCGTCAACCACGGCCGGCTCGGCCCGAAGGACCTCTACGGCTGGCAGGCGAACAACAGCCCCGACCGGCTCACCCGGCCGCTGGTCCGCGAGGGCGGCCGGCTGGTCGAGACCGACTGGGACACGGCGATGGGCCGGATCGTCGACCGCTCCCGCGAGCTGCTCGACGGGCCCGGCGGCTGGGGCCGGTTCGGCTTCTACACCACCGGCCAGCTGTTCCTCGAGGAGTACTACGCGCTCGCGGTCATCGGCAAGGCCGGCATCGGCACCCCGCACATGGACGGCAACACCCGGCTCTGCACGGCCACGGCGGCCTCGTCGCTGAAGGCCACCTTCGGCACGGACGGGCAGCCCGGCTCGTACGCGGACGTCGACCACTGCGACGCGCTCGCCCTCTGGGGCCACAACGTCGCCGCCACCCAGACCGTGCTCTGGAGCCGGATGCTCGACCGCCGCCGCGGCACCGACCCGCCCGCGCTGCTGGCCGTCGACCCGCGCGAGACCCCCGTCGCCCGCGAGGCCGACGTCCATCTGGCGGTCCGCCCGGGCACCAACGTGGCCCTCCTCAACGGCCTGCTCCGGGAGATCATCCACAAGGTACGTGGAGACGGACTGCTCGCGTTCGAGCATCGCGGCTACGTACGCCGGC
>NZ_JBFAIU010000344.1:0-8042 GCF_040654855.1 Asanoa sp. NPDC050611 | reverse complement strand
GTCGACCGGGGTGATGCGTATATGGCGGCAGAGCAAAGCGGCCGGACCCACCCCCGCGGGCGGGTGGCGGGGTTGATCAGATTTTGGAGAGGTTGCCGACCGCGCGCTCGACCGCGGTGCAGCGGTTCTCCACGTAGTCGAGACCCGCCTCGGTGGCCAGCTTGCGGGCCTCGTCGGAGACGATGTCGAGCTGCAGCCAGACGGCCGGCGCGCCCGCGGCGATCGCGTCGCGCACCACGTCCGGTGCGTCCGGTGCGGGTCGGAAGACGTTGACCAGGTCGATCGGGAACGGGATCTCCGCGACCGAGCGGTAAACCCGTTCGCCGAACAGCTCGTCGGCGTGCGGGTTGACCGGGATGATCCGCCAGCCGTGGCGCTGCAGCTGCAGGGGGACGGTGTGTGCGGGCTTCCGGGGGTCGCGCGACGCGCCGACCACCGCGATCACCTTGGCGTCGGCGAGGAGTTGCTGAGCATCACGCATGCGATCGACTTTATCTCCGGTGCGCCGCGGTCGACTGCTCTGCCGCGGGCGCCGTCGCCTGCCGCACGACGGGGGCCGACGGACCGGCGGGCAGGGCGGGCGGGGCGCCGCCGTCGCGGAGCCGGCGGGAAAGCCGCTCCAGCTCGGCCGGCCGGCCGATCGAGGCGCGGTGCTCGGGGTGCGCGACGTAGTAGCGGATCGCGTCGGCCAGGAACCAGGGGTGGATGTCGAGCACGTCGATCGGGACGTCCAGGCGGGACCGGCGCTCGCTGGGCGGCCGGACCAGGTAGCTCGTGCCGATAAACAGCTCCAGCCGCTGGGTACGCAGCCGCGGCGCCCACGGCGTGCCCGGCCGGATCGCCGCCCAGGGCACCTCGATGCGGTGCAGCCGGCCCGGGACCCGCAGCCCCTCGGCGCGCAGCTCCACCGTGGTGGGCACCAGCAGGGCGCGGGCGAGCAGGGCCGCCGCGAGCAGGCCGAACAGCAGCGAGAGGAGGCCGTCGAGCAGCCCGCCGCCGCCGTCGAGCCGGTCGATCGCCAGCGCCGCCTGCGAGGTCAGCACCAGCACGAACGCGGCCGTCTCGATCGTGCGCCGGCGGTTGGTCGGTGCCACGAAGGTCTCGCCGCGGAGCTCGAAGCTCGCCGGCCCGGCCGGCCGCCAGCCGATCAGGGCGACCAGCGCGCCGACCCCGGCCACCGTCGGGCCGAGGTGCAGCAGGAGGTCGAGCACCAGCACCGGGATGTCGAACGCGATCGCGGCCACGCCCCAGACCACGCCGAGGGCGGCGGCGCCGAGCAGCCATCGCTGGTGCATGCGCGGGAGCCTACCGGGCATCGGTCGGCGTCAGTCGTCGTGCCCGACCCGTACCGGTTGACCACCCTGGCACCGGATTTTGATCTCGGAGTGGTCGCCGCCGGTGCTCTCGAACTTCACCTCGGCCTCGTCGTCCGGACCGACGTCGCTGTCGCGCAGTGTGTAGCCGTCGGCCGGCCGCCAGGTCACGATCGAGGCCTGGTCACCGGTGCACCGGGCCGTGACGAGGCCGCCACTGATGGAGAACGTCCGCATCTGTCCGTCCTGGTGCGGGCTCGCGGTCGGCGTCCCGGTCGCCGTCGGGGCGGCGGTCGTCGGCCGCGTGGTGGGTCGGCTGCTCGCGGCGGCCAGGTCGCGGGCCACGTCGGCCTGGCTGCGCACGCCGCCGGGCGTGCCGGTGAGGCTGTCACCGACCAGGCGGACGGCGCCGATGCCGGCGAGCGTCGCGACGAGCACGACGGCCAGCCAGCCCAGGACGGCGAGACTCCGGCGGGACAGCACCAACCGACTATGCACCGCGCGGCGCTAAGAGCGGCACTGCCCGACGCTAAGAGCGGGTTAAGGGCGCCGGCCGGCCGGGCGCGCGGGCGATACGGTGCGTGCTGTGCCGCGCCTGTTGCTCATCGAGGACGATCCGGCGATCCGCACGCCGCTGCTGCGGGCGCTGCGCGATCGCGGGCACGCCGTGGCGGCGGCGACGACCGCGATGGACGGCCTCCGCGCCGCCCTTGACGAGCGCCCGGACCTGGTCGTCCTCGACCTCGGGCTGCCCGACGTCGACGGCGCCGAGCTGCTGCGGATGCTGCGCGCGGTGAGCCGGGTGCCGGTGATCGTGGCGACCGCCCGGGACGCCGAGCCGGAGATCGTCCGGGTGCTCGACGCCGGCGCCGACGACTACCTGGTCAAGCCGTTCACCGCGGCCCAGCTCGACGCCCGGGTGCGGGCGGTGCTGCGCCGCGCGGGGTCACCCGCCGCGGCCGACGAGACCATCGTCGTCGGCGGCCTCGAGATCGACCCCAGGTCACACGGTGTACGCCTCGACGGCGCGCCCCTGGATCTGACGCCACGCGAGTTCGACCTGCTGCACCACCTGGCGACCCGGCGGGGCGAGGTCGTGACCAAGCGCGAGCTGCTGACCGAGGTGTGGCAGATCCCGTACGGCGGCGCCGACAAGACCGTCGACGTGCACCTGTCCTGGCTGCGCCGCAAGCTGGGGGAGACGGCGGCCGAGCCGCGCTACCTGCACACGGTCCGCGGTGTCGGGGTGCGGCTGGCCGCACCGGGCGACCCCTGATGCGGCGGCGACTGACGTTGCTGGTCGCGGCGACCACGACGCTGACCCTGATCGCGTTCCTGGTGCCGCTGGCGCTGCTGCTGCGCGGCGTTGCCGAGGACCGGGCGACCGGCCGCGCGACGGCCGACGTGCAGGGCATCGTCGCGGTGGTCGGCGTCGGCGACCGGGACGCCATCGCGCTGACCGTCGACCAGCTGGTCGCGTCGGGGCGGCCGGTGACCGTGTTCCTGCCGGACGGCGGTCCACCGCTGGGCGAGCCGGCCGCGCGTACGCCCGCGGTCGAGCTGGCCGCCACGGGCACGAGCCTGACCGCGGCGCTGGACGGCGGCCGGGAGATCGTGATCGGCGTCGGCCGGTCCGGCGGCACCGCGGTCATCCGGACGGTCGTGCCCGAGGCCGACCTGCACGCCGGCGTGACCCGGGCGTGGCTCGTGCTCGCGGCGCTCGGGCTGCTGCTCGTGCTGCTCGGCCTGCTCGTCGCGGACCGGCTGGCGCGCAGCCTGGTGCGGCCGATCGACGACCTGTCGGCGGTCTCGCACCGGCTCGCCCGCGCGGAGCTTGGTGCCCGCGCGGCCGTGCCGGCCGGGCCGCCGGAGCTGCGCGAGGTCGCCGGCGCCCTCAACCACCTGGCGGAGCGGATCCAGGTGCTGCTCCGCGAGGAGCGGGAGCAGGTGGCCGACCTGTCGCACCGGTTGCGTACGCCGTTGACCGCGTTGCGGCTCGAGGCCGAGTCGGTGCGCGACGCGGCCGACCGCGCGCGGGTGGCGGCCGGTGTGGACGCGCTCGAGCGGGCGGTCACCGGGCTGATCCGCCAGGCGCGGTGGCGCAGCGCCGAATCGGACTCCGCCGCCTGCGACGCGGCCGCCGTGGTGCGGGACCGGGTGGAGTTCTGGTCGGTGCTGGCCGAGGACACCGGTCGGGAGATGCGGCTGTCGCTGGTGGACGGGCCGTTGCCGGTCGCCGTGGCCGCCGACGAGCTGGCGGCCGCCGTCGACGCGCTGCTCGGGAACGTGTTCGCGCACACGCCGGACGGGACTCCGTTCGGGGTGTCGCTCTCGGCCGACCGGGTCCTGGTCGTGTCGGACGCCGGGCCAGGGCTGGGCGACGCGGTGGTGTCGCGGGGGGTCAGTCAGGGCGGCGGCACCGGTCTGGGGCTGGACATCGCGCGGCGAGCGGCCGGCGGGTCCCTGCACATCTCGGACAATCCCGGTGGAGGCGCGGTGGTCACACTGCGGCTCGCCGCGGTCTTAACGCGTCCTTAGTGGTCGCACAGCGCGCCGCTATCCCTGGTCGGACGAACGTCGTCGGTATCACCCCGATACGGAGGTCACGACCAATGAAGCGCACAGCAGTGATCATCACGGTGGCCGGGATGGCGGCCCTCGCCGTCACGGGTACGGCGCTGGCCGCCGCGCAGGACGACGGCCCCAGCCCGCTGACCGGGATCGGCAGCGCGGTGGACCCGACGGCCGAGCCGACCGACGACCGGACCACCACCGCCGAGCCGAGCCCGGACGACTCGCCGACCAGCACGCGGGCGCCGCTGTCGGACGGCATCGGTGCGGAGAAGGCGCGGCAGATCGCGCTGGACCGGGTCGGCGGCGGCACGGTCACGGAAATCGAGTCTGAGCTGGAGCACGGGTTCGCCACCTGGAAGGTGGAGATCGTGCGCGGCGGCGTCGAGTTCGACGTCTACGTCGACCGCGCCACCGGCACGATCGTCAAGGCGGACGCCGACGACCGGCTTTCCGGTGGGCGGGACGACAGCCCCACCCACGACGCCGACGACGACAAGGGCGGCGAGCGCGGCGGCCACGGCTCGGACGACGGCCCCGGCGACGACCGCGGCGGTGACCGTTCCGGGCACGGCGGGCGGCACTGACCGGCCAGACCCTGATCGCCACCCCGTCCGCGCCGGGCCGGGGTGGCGATCGCTGTTCCAGACTGGTCGGGTGACCTTGATCCTCGGACGGCGGGACATCGCCGCCGCCATCGACCTCGACGCCGTGCTGGAACTGCTGACCAACGGCTTCCGTGCCGCCCCGCCGGAGCCGGCGCCCCAGCGGGTGCGCACCGACCTGCCCGGTCCGGGCACCGCGACCTGCCTGATCCCGGGCCTGTTGCCGGACGTGCCCGCGTACACGGTGAAGGTCAACGCGAAGTTCCCGGCCGCGGCGCCGGCCCTGCGCGGGGTGGTCTGCCTGCACGCCCTGGCCGACGGTGAGCTGCTCGCGCTGCTGGACTCGGCCACCGTCACCGCGTGGCGCACGGGCCTGGCCGCGGCGGTGGCGACGCACGCGCTGGCCCCGGCCGGCGCGGCCACGCTCGGGTTCGTCGGCGCCGGGGTGCAGGCCGCGACGACACTGGCCGGCCTGCGCCACCTCCGCTCGTGGTCCGGCATCGTGGCGACCGACCTGGACGCGGCCCGCGCCGCGGCCCTGCCGGCGACGGTCGCGCCGGACGCCCGGGCGGTCGCGGCGGCGGCAGACGTGGTCGTGCTGGCCACCTGGTCCCGGGCGCCGCTGCTCGCGCTCGCCGACGTCCGCCCGGGCCAGCACCTGACCTCGCTCGGCGCGGACGAGCCCGGCAAACGAGAACTCGCCACCGACCTGCTGGCCGCGAGCCGGGTGATCGTCGACGACACGGACCTCGCCGTCTCCGGCGGCGCCCTCGGCAGCGCGGGCCTGCCCGCCGCCACCGCCGCCGGCACGCTGGGCGGGATCCTGCGCGGCGAACTGCCCGCCGTGGCACCCGCGTCGCAGCCGAGCGTCTACACACCGGTCGGCCTGCCCTGGCAGGACCTGGCCCTGTCCTGGGCGGTCTACCAGCACGCGCTGCGCGCCGGCACGGGCACGCGCGTGGACCTGCTCGCCTGAGAAGGTGTACGGATGTCGTACGTCCTCGAGGCCGTGCTGGGCCGGACCGAGGTGTTGCGGGCCGCCGTGCGCGGGCAGTCGGCCGCCGCCGTCGTCCTGCTGCCGCACGAGCTGGCGATGGTGCCGATGACCGACGCGCTCTTCGACGCGCTGGGCGGCTCACCGGTGCTCGGGTTCGAGAAGCTGCCGGCCGGTTTCGCCGAGGTGCTCGCGAGCTGCTCGGCGACGGGCCCGGTCGGCTACGTGGAGGCCGATTTCTTCGGCGGGCTCGGCACCCAGCGGGCGGTGCTGTGGGCGGCCGGAGCGCTCGCCGCCGGCCCGCTGTCCCTCGAGGAGGAGGAGCCGTTCGGCCCGGACGGCAGCCCGATCTCGCAGATCCTGCGCCGGCTCGGCGTGCCACGCCAGGCCCGCCAGGACGAGTTCGACGCGGTCGGCCTCGGCCGCCACCGCTGGACCGACGAGTGGGCCCGATGACGGTCGCGGCGCGTCGTCGCGTTCAGTCGATGAGGGTCGTGATCCGCACGGCGGCGGCCAGTGCGTCGGAGTGCCCCGTCCGCGTGTAGACCTCGGCCGCCGTGTCCGTGAACTTGATGACGTGCTCGTCTCCGTGCTCGACCGCGCGCGCGACGACCTCGGCCGCGGCGTCGGGGCCGTCCGGTGCGGCCGGCAGGACCGCGCGCGGTGCGGCGTCCGCCGGCGCCCAACCCGCGTGGATGGCGGCGCTGGCCGTCCAGACCGCGGACAGGCTCGGTGCCCACAGCTCCCGCGGCAGCGCCGGCAGCGTGTGCAGGACCGCGTTCGGCGCGGTCGCGGTGTGCACGAGCAGCACCGGGCTCGCGTGGCCGTACCGGAGGTAGCGCAGCGTCGCGGCCGTGACCAGGTCGGTCAGCGTCGCCCGGGTCCGCTCCGGGTCGGCAGCCGGGCCGAGCGCCGCGAGCGCCCGCGGCCACGCCGCCATCCGCGCCAGTTGCCCGAACCGGCTGGCCACGTTGCCGGTCTGGTCGGGGACGCGGGGCAGGGCGTCCATCGCGGCGCCGGCGTCCGCCGCGGGTGGTGCGGTCAGGCCCGGATCGCCACCGGGTACGCCCCGGAAGCGCGCCGCCCAGAACGCCAGCCCGTGCGCCAGCTCGTCCAGTGCCTGCTGGTGCTGCGCGCCGGCGAGCAACGCGCGCACCACATGCCCGACCCGGATCACGCCGTGCGTGGTGCCGGCCGCGATGCCCGGCAGCAGCCGCGGCCACCAGCGCGCGAGCACGTCCCGCCACGGCTGCTCGGCCAGCTGCCGGCCGAAGTACGCCGTCCAGTCGCCCACCCGCCGGCCCGCGCCGAGCGCCTCGGCCCAGTTCTCGTCGGTGATCCGGTCGTCGGCTGCCGGGAGCGGGTCCAGCCGCCGCGTGTACCGGTCGACCCAGCCGTCGACCACGTCGACGTACCCCCGGCGGATCAGCACCTCGACCGCCATCGGGCCGTGGTTGGTCAGCTGGTCCTCGCCCCATTCGGGACCGCTGCGGTGGAACCGCTGGTACGCCTCGTGCAGCACGCCGCCCGTGTTCGTCATGCGACCAGCCTGCCGCCGCGCGCCGGCGGGGTCATCCGTGGCGATCACCTATCCGTACCACCCAGCGCCGGTCGGGGATGATGGTGCGATGCGGGGCGAGCCGGTGTCGGAACGCGAAGCCGAGGTCCTCGCCCTGCTCGGCGAGCACCTGTCCAACGCGGAGATCGCGGCGAAGCTGCACATCTCGGTGCGTACCGTCGAGCATCACGTCTCCGGGCTGTTGCGCAAGCTCGGTGCGGCCGACCGCCGCGCGCTGGCCCGGGCAGTCGCGGCGGCGCCCGCCGTGGCCGGGGTGCCGGTGGCGCGGGACTCGTTCGTCGGTCGGGCGCACGAACGCGACGCGCTGCTCGCCGCGCTCGGCCGGCCCGGGCTGGTGACGATGCTCGGGCCTGGTGGCGTCGGCAAGACCCGACTGGCCGCGGTGCTCGCGGCCGGGGTTCCGTGCCGCGGCGCGTTCGCCGACCTGGTGCCGGTCCGCGCGGGCTTCGTCGACCAGGCGGTCGCCGCGGCGCTCGGGGTGACCGAGGGCGCGGGGCAGCCGCTGCGCGAGGCGATCCTCGAACGGCTCCGCGGCGGGCGGGTGCTGCTGGTGCTCGACAACTGCGAGCACGTCGTCGACGCGGTCGCCGGGTTCGTCGACCGGGTGCTGGCGGCCTGTCCGGCGTGCACGGTGCTGGTGACCAGCCGTGAGCGTCTCAACGTGCCGGGGGAGCAGGTCGTGCCGATCGGTCCGCTGCCGCTGGCGGCCGACGCCGAAGCGCTGTTCCTCGATCGCGCCCGCGCGGTGGACCCGGCGTTCGTCGCCGACCCCGCGGACGTGGCCCTGCTCTGCGCGCGGCTCGACGGCATGCCGCTGGCCATCGAGCTCGCCGCGGCGCGCAGCGCGTCGCTCGGTGTCGCCGGGCTGCTGGCCGGCCTCGACGACGCCCTGCGCCTGCTGGACGGCGGCCGGGGCGGCGCCGAGCGGCACCGGTCGCTGCGCGCCGTGCTCGGTTGGAGCGACGAGCTGCTCGACGACG
>NZ_JBFAIU010000343.1:0-8051 GCF_040654855.1 Asanoa sp. NPDC050611 | reverse complement strand
GACGCCCGACGACCTGTTCTGCGCCGGGCACGTGCAGCTCAGCGACGGCAAGGTGCTGGTGATGGGCGGCAACAAGGCGTACCCGACGCAACTGTGGGGCGTCGACCGGGAGACCCACGCGGAGACGGCCGGCCGCCTGCGCAGCCGCCTGGGCCCGGAGCCGTACGGCCGGCTGACCGCACACGGCGCCGGGCTGGCCCTGCACGACGTGATCGAGCTGGCGGTCGGCACGGGCCCGGGCGGTCGCACCGCCCGGGCCCAGCTGTCCACTTAGGCCAGACGCCCGGCCGACCAGTGGATGCCGCGCCGCAGCACCTCCCGGAACGACGGGTCGCTCCAGGTGCGGTCGTCGTGGCCCGACTGGTAGCAGAACACCCGGCTGTTCCGGAACGTCCGCGTCCACGCGATCGCCCGCACGCTGCGCGGATGGTCCGTGGTGAGGAGAACCGTGTTGTCCGCCGCCGGCTCGGCCATCGCGTACGACTCGTCCACCACGGTGAAGTCGTCGATCCCGCGCGTGATCGGGTGGCCCCCGTCGGCCACCCGGCAGCGCAGCTCCTGCTCGCGGTGATAGCTGAAACGCCGTTGCGTCGTGCCCGACACGGCGTCCCAGAACGGCCACGTCTCGTAGCTCAGGATCGCGTGGTGCAGCAGCACGATCCCCTGCCCGGTCGTGCCGAACTCGTCCTCCAGATAACGCCGGCGCGCGTCGCCCTCCGCCGGCGCCGGAAAGCTCATGTTGTAGAACACGAGCGCGTCGTAACCGTCCCGGCCCGGGTCCTGCGCGAAGATGTCCCACGCCTGGGGATACGCCTCGACGTCCTCGTACGACCGGAACAGCTTCTGGAAGTTGACGACGTCGAACGGGTGCCATTCGGTGATGACGGCGACCTTCATCGGAACACCGCCGCTCAGCCGAAGTGCGTGTCGCGCAGGTCCTGCATGTACTTCAGCGTCACCTGCGTCTCGTAGTGGTAGTTGATCGGGTCCTCCCCGGTCGAGCTCAGCCACGGCGCCGCCACCGAGACCGTGCTGCGGTAGCCGATGTCCTTCAGCACCGTGAACAGCTCGTGGTAGGCCGCCGTCCGCGGCTCGATGTTGGTCTGCGAGTGGCCGTTGCCCTCGCCGGCCATCTGGACGTGGACGCAGTAGTCCGGGTCGGCGCGGACGATGTCGAACGGCTCGCCGAGCTTGATGAAGTAGTTGAGGTCGACCATCATCCTGATCGCCCGGCGGTTGACCGTCTTCGCGAAGGCCAGACCCTCCTGGTAGCTCGGGAACAGGGTGTCCGGGTCGGCGTTCGGCTCCAGCGCGATGTCGATGCCCCACCGCTCGCCCTCGTCGGCGAGGATGTTGCAGAAGCTGACCGCGTCGTCCCACGCCTTGGTCCGCGGGTATCCGTCCGGGCAGCGGAAGAAGCCGCCCCAGACGCCGGCGACCTTGACGCCGATCTCGTGCATCCGGCGGAACGACCGCGCTGCCCAGAACAGCTGCTGCTCCCGGTCGTACGACGGCCCGGAGGCGAACGAGCCGAACCCGTGCAACGGGTCGGTGCCGCTGACGTAGTGGCTGGCGACCGGTGTCGGCACGCCACGGGAGCGGTAGCGGTCGCGGTTCGCGGCCCAGGTCGACTCGCTGTGCAGCGGCAGGATGTGCACGGAGTTGGGGATCTCGTAGAAGTCCCAGCCGTCGGCGATCTCCTCGATGGGGACCACGTCGGTGACAAGGCCGAGCTTGATCGTCTCAGTCATGGTGGCGTGCCTCTTCCCGGTCGCTGCGGACCGATCGATGCGGTGGCAGGCGTGTGCCCACGAACGTCGTCGGCGTGGGCGGTTGACGGCAGGGGAAGCGGAACTGCCGGCCGTGGCGGCGGAGGACCCGGCCTCGCTCACGGCTTCTCGACATAACCACAACCGTGGAGCGGCGGGCAAGGGGGGTCGGCCCGGAAGACCCCCCTTGCTGGCCGTCAGCAAGTGTGGTTACCTCCATGTCACATCGTTTCGTGCTCGTCAACAGGAGGTGTCGGACAGCTCGTACTCGGACTTATCTCAGCTTCGACAGAAGCGCCGGACCGTTGCGCCAGGCCGATGTGGCCCGCGCAAGGGGGATAAGGCTCCGCCGACGGCGCGCGAACACTCGGCCACATGAGGCCGGTTGGTCATACGCGCGAATACCGTCAGTACGACTCTCCGGGCTCCGTGGCACGCCACCCGAATGCCAGCGGTCGTGCGACCGCGCTTCGCGGCATGGGTTCGCGTACATCGTGACTGGAAAGCGACCGCGGCAGCAGTGCCGCGGTGGTTCCGCTCGCCGTGGGAAGCCGGCGGGCGGTCCCGGCCAAAGGTCGCGCACTGCTTTGTCGACTAGGTTTTCCGGCGGAGAGGAACCTAGAAATGAAACGACGTGCCGCGCTGCGCGCGACAGCGGTCATGGTCGCGGCGGCGGTGGGAATCGGGCTCGCCGCGTGCGGAAGTGACACCGAGCAACAGGGTTCGGCCGACCAGGCCGACCTGGTGATGTCGATCTGGGGCAGCACCAACGACACGAAGACCTACCAGGAGCGGGCAGACGCCTACACGGCCGCCCACCCCGGAGTGAAGGTCACCGTCAAGAACATCCCCATCGAGAACTACGACCAGCAGGTCGACACGATGATCGCCGGCGGCAGCTCGCCCGACATCATCCTCGTCGACAGCACGCGCGGCCCGGCGCTCGCGTCGCGCGGCGCGATCCTCGACCTGACTCCGAAGATCCAGTCCGCCGGGCTCAAGCTCGAGGACACCGTGGACGCCAACCGCATCACCGGCTACAACCTCAAGGGCAAGCAGTTCGCCCTGCCCGACCGCGGCGGCAACCTGGTCTTCTACTACAACAGGACGATGTTCGAGAAGGCGAACGTGCCGCTGCCCAAGGCCGGCTGGACCTGGGACGAGTTCACCGACGCGGCCCGGAAGCTGACGATCGTCCAGGGCGGGAAGACCACGCAGTACGGCGTCGCGATCGACAACTGGCCGCAGGCGGTGGAGTCGGTGACCCGCTCGTTCGGCGGCACCATCCTCACCGAGGGGCTCGACGGGCCCGCGATCGACTCGCCGCAGTTCCGCACGGGCCTGCAGACCTACAACGACCTGGCGACGAAGCTCAAGGTCTCGCCGACCCTGCAGGACTACGCGGACTTCGGGCAGAACGTCAACCGGGACGCGCTGTTCGCGCAGGGCAAGACCGCGATGATCTGGGCCGGCCTGTGGGACATTCCCGACTTCGTCAAGCAGGGCCTGAGCTTCGGGATCGCCCCACCGCCCAGTCCCGACCCCGTCAACCCCACGATGATGGCGTTCGGCACCGGCCTCGCGGTCGGCTCCCGCTCGAAGCAGCAGGACGCCGCGTGGGAGGTGGTCAGGTACATGTTCTCGGTCGACGGCCAGAAGCCGATCGTCGCCAACCAGCAGGACGTGCCGAGCGCGAAGGCACTGATCCCGGAGTGGGAGAAGGCGCTGCCGCAGGGTGTCTCGTACGCGGAGCTGACCAAGGCCAGCAACCAGGTCTTCTCCGCGCCGCGGCCGCCGCAGGCCAACCAGATCGCCAAGCAGGTCGAGCAGGACCTCTACCCGTTCTTCACCGGGGGCGCGACGGTGGAGGAGGCGACCTCCACCGCGGCGTCGCACATCAAGGCCGTCCTGGCCGGCAGCTGAAAGGCGGTTGACCGGTGGGAACCATGGCCCGGAGCAGGCGGTCGCCGGTGCGTCGCCCGTGGTCGAACAGGACGCGGGAGACGGTCGCCTTCTACCTGTTCATGCTCCCGTGGATCGTCGGCATCCTGGCCCTCTACGCGGTGCCGCTGGTGGCCAGCGTGGTGCTCAGCTTCACCAACTGGGACCTCTTCCAACCGCCGCAGTGGGTGGGCCTGCGCAACTACGCGAGCCTGCTCACCGGCGAGGGGAGCAACTTCTGGTTGGCGTTGCGCAACACCGCGTACTACGCCGCGATCCTGGTGCCGGTCAACCTCGCCCTCAGCATCGCGTTCGCGATGCTGCTCAACCAGCCCATCGTGCTGCGCAGGTGGTTCCGCACCGCGTTCTACCTGCCCAGCACGATCCCCATCGTCGCGGTCGTGATGCTGTGGAGCTGGTTGCTGGCACCGTCGGGCATCGTCAACTCGCTGCTGTCGGTGGTCGGTGTCGACGGGCCCGCGTGGCTCGTCGACCCCGACCGGGTCAAGGACGGCCTGATCATCATGGGCGTCTGGCAGCTCGGCGGCGGTGTCGTGCTGTTCCTCGCCGCGCTGCAGGGCATACCGCGCTACCTCTACGAGGCGACGACGATCGACGGCGCGGGTCCGTGGCGGCAGTTCCGGTCGATCACGGTGCCGATGCTCTCGCCGATCATCCTGTTCAACCTGATCAACGGGATCATCGGCGCCCTGCAGGTCTTCACCCAGGTGTACGTCGTGACGCAGGGCCACAACGCCGGCGCGCTGATGATGGTGCCCTTCCTCTACGAGAACGCGTTCGAGTTCAACAAGATGGGCTACGCCTCGGCGATCGCGGTCCTGCTGTTCGTCATGATCATGCTGTTGACGCTGGTCATCCTGCGCTGGTCACGACGGTGGGTCCACTACGAAGGCGAGGTGAGCTGATGGGTCCGCGGTTCGTCCGGCGGATCCCGGTCTACGTGGTCCTCCTGTTCGGCACCGCGCTGATGGTGCTGCCGCTGCTCTGGATGGTCAGCACCTCGCTGGCGAGCACGAAGTACGTCACGACGTTCCCGCCGAAGCTGTTCCCGGACAGCTTCGCGTTCGCGAACTACGGCCGGATCTTCTCGGACACCGACCTGGGGCGCTACCTGTTCAACTCGGTGGTCATCGTGATCCCGTCGATGATCGGCCAGGTGGTGGCGTCGTCGTTCGCCGGCTACGCGCTGGCCCGGCTGCGGGCGCCCGGCCGGCGGATCTGGTTCGTGGTCACGCTGGCCACGCTGATGATCCCGTACGAGGCGACCATCGTGCCGACCTTCGTCACGTTCCAGTACCTCGGCTGGATCAACACGTTCTGGCCGCTGATCGTCCCGCAGCTGTTCGGCAGCGGCTACAGCATCTTCCTGATGCGGCAGTTCATCATGCAGATCCCGACCGAGTACGACGAGGCCGCGCGGCTGGACGGCCTGGGCTACTTCGGCATCTGGCGGCGCATCATCGTGCCGTTGTCGGTGCCGGCGCTCGCCACGGTCGCCATCTTCACCTTCACCTTCCAGTGGGGCAACTTCCTCGGGCCGCTGATCTACATCAACGACCCCGACAAGTACCCACTCGCGCTGGGCCTCTACGCCATGACCCAGACCAGCAACGTGGGGCAGACCCCCGACTGGAACCTGATCATGGCCGGCGGCATGCTGCTGACCGTACCCATGGTGATGGTCTACTTCTTCGGCCAGCGCTTCCTCTACGAGGGCGGCAACGCGTTGGGCCAGATCCGGGTCTGATCCTGAGAGCGCTCTCTCGTCAACTGAGAACCCATTGACATATGCCGCTGGGTTTGGTGACCTGCTCAGCAACAGAACGCCCCCGACCGTCCCCGGAGGCTCCATGAAACCGTTCTCTCGCCGGTGGCGCGCGCCCGCGGCCGTCCTCGCCGTGGCGCTGGTGACCACCGCGCTCTCCTTCACGATGCTCGACCCCGCCGGTGCCGCTCCGCTGGGCGCCGGCAGCTACGCCACCAGCCGCCCGGCCGGCGCCTCCGCGCCCGTCGCGTGCGCCGGCGTGTCCGCCAACCCCCGCCTCTACGTCACGGCCAACGCGCCGGCCGGTGCGGTGCCGACCAACGACTGGTGGTCGTCGCTGCTCTACAAGCGCGACAACGTCGGCTGCCAGTATTCGGCACCCCTGCACGCGCACCCGATGTCGTTCCAGCCGGCCGCCGACGGGCTCGGCGTCTCCTACACCACCACGCCGAGCATCTCCGGCACGCCGACGACCGTGGGGGAGTACCACTACCCGTACAGCCGGGAGTTCACCCTCGGCGTCGCCGGGCTCAGCTCGCCCGACGTCAAGGTCGACGGCTGGACCGACTGGACCGTCTCGCCGTACTGGGCCGGCAACGGCCGCACGCTGCGCGCCACGATCGGGCACGGGCTGCCGTTCGTGTACGCCCAGGTGACCGGCGGCAACGCGGTGCTGTCGTTCCCGAGCGCCCCGGCCGTCTGGGTCAACAGCGGCAACCGGGTCGGCTTCACCATGCGCGGCCACGACTACGTCGCGTTCGCGCCGACCGGTGCGACGTGGACGGTCAGCGGCACCACGATCACGTCCACCCTGGCCGGTCGCGGATACCTGTCGGTGGCGCTGCTGCCGACCACCACCTCGACGCCGGCCGCCGAGCGGACCGCGCTGGCCGACAGCTACGCCACCTACGCGCACCGGCACGTCACCGGCACCACGGTCAGCTGGTCGTTCAACCAGGCGACCAGCACGGTCAACGCCACCTACGCGTTCGCCACCACCGCCCGCGAGGGCACCGGCGGCCCGACGGTCGTCTCGCTGTATCCCCACCAGTGGAAGAACCTGGCCGCAGGCGCCCCCATCACGCCGACGTACGTGTCGGCCCGCGGGCCGATGAGGACGCTGGTCGGGGTCTCCTCCTTCACCACCGCCATCCGGTTCAACGGGGTGCTGCCCGAGGTCCCGGCCGTCGCCACGTCGACCGGCGCCGACCTGACCACGCTCGGCACGCTGCTCGACCAGGTGGCGAACGGCGACCCGCTCGCCGGCGTCGGCAACGACACCTACTGGACCGGCAAGGGCCTCGGCCGGGCCGCCCGGCTCGCCGAGATCGCCGACCAGCTCGGCCGCACCGCACAGCGGGACCGGATGCTCTCGGCGATCCGTACCCGGCTCACCGACTGGTTCACCGCCTCGACCGGCAAGACCCAGCGCGTCTTCGCCTACGACGCCGCCTGGGGGACGCTCGTCGGCTTCCCGGCCTCGTACGGGTCGGACACCGAGCTCAACGACCACCACTTCCACTACGGCTACTTCATCGCGGCGGCGGCCACGCTGGCCCGGTTCGACCCGGGCTGGGCGGCGCAGTCGCAGTACGGCGCGATGGTCAACCTGCTGATCCGCGACGCCAACAGCTGGCAGCGCGCCGACCCGATGTTCCCGTTCCTGCGCGACTTCGACATCTACGCCGGACACGACTGGGCCTCCGGGCACGCGGCGTTCGGCGCCGGCAACAACCAGGAGTCGTCGTCGGAGGGGATGAACTTCGCCAACGCCCTGATCCAGTGGGGCATCGCCACCGGGCAGACCGCGGTCCGCGACGCCGGCCTGTTCATCTACACCACCCAGGCACAGGCGATCCAGGAGTACTGGTTCGACTCGTCCGACACCAACTACCCGGCGGCGTTCGGGCACAGCGCGGTCGGCATGGTCTGGGGCGACGGCGGCGCGTACGCCACCTGGTTCAGCGGCGAGCCCGAGATGATCCAGGGCATCAACCTGCTGCCGATCACCGGTGGCTCGCTCTACCTCGGGCAGCGGCCGTCCTATGTGAACACCAACTGGGACGAACTGGTGCGCAACAACGGCGGCCAGCCGACCGTGTGGCAGGACGTGCTCTGGTCGTTCCGGGCGCTCGGCTCCGGCGGGTCCGGTGACGCGGCGCTGGCCGCGCTGCGGGCGAACCCGAGCTATCCGCCCGAGGACGGCGAGACCAGAGCGCACACCTTCCACTGGGTGCGCAACGTCGCCGCGCTCGGGACGGTCGACACCACGGTGACCGCGGACACGCCGTTGTACGCGGTGTTCACGAAGAACGGCGTCCGGACGTACGTGGCGACCAACGTGTCGGCGAACCCGGTCACCGTGCGGTTCTCCGACGGCCGCACGCTCACGGTGGCGGCCGGCCGCACGGCCACCACGGGCGCGTTCACCTGGAGCGGCGGTGGCGGGGTGGCGAACCCGCCGACCGACCCGCCGACCAGCAACCCACCGACCAGCAACCCGCCGACCAGCAACCCGCCGACCAGCAGCCGGTACATCACGGCGCTCATCGCCA
>NZ_JBFAIU010000342.1:0-8076 GCF_040654855.1 Asanoa sp. NPDC050611 | reverse complement strand
CACCCTTCGGGTCGGCGACGGCCCGCATCGCCTCGTCCGCCGCGGTCAGCCGTGGATAGGTGGCGACGCCGAGCTGCGGTCCAGCGGGCTGCTGGTGCGCGCCCGGGTGCGGGAGGCGCGGTTCCGGTTCGCGGAGGCGCTCGAGGACGCCGCGCTCGCACAGCGGCTCAGCCGGGAGACCGGGGACCGCCGGGCCGAGATGGCGGCGCTGCGGCAGCTCGGCGGGCCGGCCTGGGCGGGATCGGGCCGGCCGGTCGAGAGCGGCATCGGGCACATGCGCGACGCGCTGCGGCTGGCCGAGCAGCTCGGCGACCGGGGTGCGCAGGCCGAGCTGCTCGGCTGGCTGGCCGTGCTGAGCAGCAACCAGCTGCGGTTCGTCGAGGCCCTGGCGTACGGGCGGCGGGCCCGCGAGGCCGCCCGGGGCGCGGGTGGCCCGGCCCTGGCGGCCGCGTTCGACGGGCTGAAGACGGCGTACGCGTACCTCGGCGAGGTGGCCGAGCTGTCCGCCCTGCTCGCCGAGCTGGAGCCGCTCGTGCGCCAGGCCGGTGACCTGTGGCTGCTGCAGTGGTGCCGGTTCGAGTCGGCGTTCCCGCACCTGGCCGCCGGCCGCTGGGCGGAGGCGGCGGCCCGGGTCGAGGAGGCCATGGCGATCAACGAGCGCAGCGGCTACGGGAGCTACACCTCGTGGTACCTGGCGCACCTCGGCTGGATCGCCCGCCTGGACGGGCGGCGGGACGACGCGCTGGAGCTGGCCCGGCGGGCGTCCACGATGGACTCCCACGCGTGGTTCACCGCCGCGGTCGACGCGTTCCACGGCACGACCCTGGTCGAGTACGGCAACCCGGCGGCCGCGATCCCGGTGCTGGAGCACGGCCTGGCGGTCAGCGCGTCGCACCGCACGACGGCGTACCACCTGCGCTGCCTCGCCCCGCTCGCGGAGGCGACCGGCGACCGGGCCCTGCTGGACGAGGCCGACGCGCTGCTGCGGGCCGTGGTCGCGCCGCCGGGCGCCGCGTGGCTCTACGGCGGTGACGCGTACACCTCGGTGGCTCGCGCCTGGCTGGCCCACGACGAGCCGGCACGCGCGCTGGCCGTGCTCGAGCCGCTGCTGGCCGCGGGTGCCCGCACCGGCTGGCAGGCGCCGCTGGCCGCGGCGGAGGCGGTCGCCGCACGGGCCCGGCGTCAGAACAGCTCGGCCAGCAGCGCCGCCGCCCGCTCGGCGCCGTCGGTCTCCACGGGCCGGTAGTCGACCTCCCTGTTGATCTCCTCGGCCAGCAGCGCGGCCAGGTTGTCGGGGTCTGTCTGTCCATAGTCGACGCAGCGGCCGGCGCGATAGGTGTCGAGCCGGTGCCGGACGTGCCGGTTCTGCTCGAAGTGGTTGCGCAGCGGGACGTAGAGGAATGGGCGCCGGTGCGCGGTCAGCGTCATCGTCGTGGTCAGGCCGCCGTGGGTGACGGCCACGTCGCAGGCCGCCAGCATCCGGTGGAGGCGGTGCACGTACCCGTGCAGCTCGATGCCCTCGCGGGGCGCGATCCCCGGATCGAGCCGCGGGCCGGCCACCACGACCAGGCGCAGACCCGGCACCGCGCGGCGGGCGGCCGGGAACGCGTCGACCACCCTGCGCAGCAGGCCGCCGCCGACACCGGAGCCGCCGACCGTGGCCACGCACACCGTCTCGTCCGGGCGCCAGCCGAACTCGGCGCGCAGCGAGGCCCGCTCGTCCGCGTCGACCGGCGGGAAGTCGCGGACGTAGCCGCTGAACGCGTAGTGCGCCCTGGTCCAGTCCCGGACGCTGGGCAGGCCCGGCCCGAGCGGGTCGTCGACCAGGTCGGCCGGGTTGCCGACGAACACGGCCCGGTCGCGCAGCCGCGGGAAGCGCGCGATCTGCTCGACCATCTCGGCGTTGTAGTCGGCGGTCAGGTCCGCCTCGGCCTCGGCCATCGGCAGCCAACCCACGAAATCGGTCAGCCAGGCGTACGCGGAACGCTTGAGCTCCGGGTTCTCGTGCAGGAAGTAGTCGAGCTCCCAGGCCTCGTCACCGACCCAGAGGTCGTAGTGCTCGCGCTCGACCAGGTCGGCGAAGACCATGAAGTTGGCGACCAGGATCTCGTCCATCCGCCGTACCGCCTGGAACGCGTGCAGGTCGTGCTCCCCGGCCTCGCTCTCGATGTGCGCCGACTCGGCGGCGAGGTGGGCGGACGCGGGATGGATCCGCTCACCCCGCCGGCGCAGCACCTCGGTCACCGGGTGCTGGGCCAGCCAGTCGACCTGGACGCCGGGCCGCCGCCGGCGCAGCGCGTCGACGATCGCCGCGTCCCGCTCCGCGTGGCCCAGGCCGATCGGCGACGACAGGTAGAGGACGCGGCGGGGCCGGTCGAGCGGGCGGGTCCAGCGCACGGTCCCGCCGCGCTTCGCGGTGATCTCGCGGACGAAGTCCCGCAGCAGGCGGTTGACCACCACGGGCTCCCGGGCGTGCGGGAGGTGGTCGGCGCCCTCGAGCACCACCTCGCGGGCACCGCTCAGCTCCGCCGTGCGCACCATCTCCCCCGGGGTCCGGCAATGGTCCTCGGAACCGCGGATCACCAGCACCGGCCGGTTGATCGAGCGCAGCAGCGCCTCGGCCTCGGCGCGGTCGCGGACGCAGCGCGCGGACTCCTCGGCCGCGATCAGCGACTCCGCCGTGGTCTGCCGCGCCCAGCCGACGGCGTCCTCGATCTGCTTGGTCGAGTGCGGTTCGCTGACCACCGTGCGGAAGAAGAACTCCGCGAAGCCCGCCAGGTCCTGCTTCCAGAAGTGCCGGTTGAACCGCTCCCAGCCGGTGTAGTCGGCGCGGACCGCCTCGAAGTGCGCCTTCTCCCGGTGGAACGGCGTCGCGTCGAGGAACGGGCCGACCGGCGCGATCGCCACCGCGCCCAGGACCCGCTCCGGATGCCGGGCGGCGGCGACCAGCGACCACCAGCCGCCGCGGCTCAGCCCGACCAGGACCGCCGTGTCGGCGCCGACCGCGTCCAGCACCGCGAGCAGGTAGCCGAGGTGGGCGTCGTCGCTGTAGGCGGCCGGGTCGGTCGGCCGGTCGGAGCGTCCGTTGCCGGGCGGGTCGAACGTGACGACGCGGCACTCGCGCGCCAGATAGGGCACCTGGGCCTTCCAGTGCCGGGACTCGATGATCGACCAGGCCGGCAGCAGCGCGACCGTGGGCGCGTCGGGGTCGCCCGGGTCGAAGACCTCGTAGCCGATCCGGACGCCGTCGTGTTTCACGTACCCCTGGATGTCCGGTTGTCGTGCCCGCATGCGCGCTCCTCTCCGCGGTGCCAGCCTGCCCTGCGGCATTGCAACGTGGTTGCAAGCACCCTGCAACGTCGCCGAGGAGGGTCGGACGGGACGAGTTCATTCATCGAGGGGGAAGACAATGGCACTGGACAACGACCGGTTGATGGAGTTCCTCGGCCGGTTCGTAGGGGATCTCGGCGCGACGATGGCGGCCGGCAACGTGGTCGTCGGCGAGCGGCTGGGCCTCTACCGGGCGCTCGCCAAGGGACCGCACACGCCGACGTCGCTGGCCGCGGCGACCGGCACCGACGCGCGCTACGTCGACGAGTGGCTGCGGGGGCAGGCCGCCGGCGGATACGTGGAGTACGACGCCGACTCGGGTGCGTACTCGCTGACCGAGGAGCAGGCGTTCGCGCTCACCGACCCGGAGGGGCCGGTCTTCGTGCCCGGCGCGTTCCAGCTCGCGCTCGGCGCGCTGCGGTCCGAGCCGCGGATCACCGCGGCGATGCGCAGCGGCGACGGGGTGGGCTGGCACGAGCACGACCCCGAGGTGTTCGAGGGATGCGAGCGGTTCTTCCGGCCCGGCTACCTGGCCAACCTGACGACGGCCTGGCTGCCCGCGCTCGACGGGGTCGTCGACAAGCTGACCGCCGGGGCGACGGTCGCGGACATCGGCTGCGGGCACGGCGCGTCGACCGTGCTCATGGCCGGGGAGTTCCCGGCGTCGCGGTTCGTCGGGTCCGACTACCACGACCAGTCGATCGCGCAGGCGCACAAGCGGGCCGCGGACGCCGGGGTCGGCGAGCGGGTCTCGTTCGAGACGGCGTCGGCGCAGACCTTCGGCGGAGGGCCGTTCGACCTGGTCACGACGTTCGACGCGATCCACGACATGGGTGACCCGCTGGGCGCCGCCCGGCACGTCCGGGAATCGCTGAAGACCGACGGCACGTGGATGATCGTCGAGCCGCGGGCCGGCGACACCGTCGCGGAGAACCTCAACCCGGTCGGCCGGGTCTACTACGGGTTCTCGACCTTCCTGTGCGTGCCGAACGCGCTCTCGCAGGACGGCGGCTTCGCCCTGGGCGCGCAGGCCGGCGAGGCGGCCATCCGGCGGATCGCCACGGATGCCGGTTTCACCCGGTTCCGCCAGGTGGCCGAGACGCCGTTCAACCTGGTGTACGAGGCGCGGCCCTGAGAATTTTCCGTGCGCTGTCGATTCCGGCATGGTGGGGTTCGTCGGTGGGGTGACCGGGCCGCACCGCGGCCCCACGTACGGAAGGCACGGACATGGCCAAGTACATGCTGCTCATCTTCGGTGACGCGGTCGCGTGGGAAGCCCTCTCGGAGGCCGAGCGTGCGGCCCACGACGCGGAGCACGCCGCGTTCCGGTCCGCGGCGGGCCCACGGGTGGTGGGCGGCGAGGAGCTGGTGTCGGCGTCGGTGGGTGCGACGACGCTGCGCGCCGACGCCGACGGTGGGCTGCTGATGACCGACGGGCCGTTCCTGGAGACGAAGGAGGGGCTGGGCGGGTTCTACCTGCTCGAGGCCGGTGATCTCGACGAGGTGGTCGCGCTGGCCCGGCTGCTGCCGGAGGTGCGGGCCGGGCACAGCGGGGTCGAGATCCGACCGGTGATCGACCACGGATGAGCGCGTCGGTATCGGCGGTGGGCGCGGCGGTGGCGTTGGCCCACCGCCGCGAGTGGGCGCAGGTGCTGGCGACGACGGCGCAGGCGTGCGGCGACCTCGACCTGGCTGAGGAGTGCGCCCAGGAGGCGTTCGCCCAGGCGCTGGTCGTCTGGCCCGGCAGCGGGATTCCCGACCGGCCGGGTGCGTGGCTGACGCAGGTGGCCCGCAACCGGGCGCGAGACGAGCTGCGGCGACGGGCGACCTTCCGGCGCCGGTTGCCGTTGCTGGTCACCTCCCCGGTCGCGGACGGCCCCGAGGCCGGGCTGGACGACGACCGGCTGCGGCTGATCTTCACGTGCTGCCACCCGGCCCTGTCCCGGGAGGCCCAGGCGGCGCTCACGCTGCGGCTGGTCTGCGGGCTGTCGACGGCCGAGGTGGCGCGCGCGTTCCTGGTCTCCGAGCCGACGATGGCGGCACGGATCACCCGGGCGAAGAAGAAGATCGCAACGGCGCGGATCCCCTACCGCGCCCCCTCGCCCGACCAGCTCGGCGCCCGGGTGGGCGTGGTGCTCGAGGTGGTCCAGCTGATCTTCACAACGGGGCACACCGCCCCGTCGGGCTCGGACCTGGTGCGCCACGACCTGCTCGACCGCGCACTGGACCTGGGGCGGCTGCTGCACCTGCTGATGCCTTCTGATGCGGCAGTGAGCGCCTCGCTGGCGCTGATGCTGCTGGTCTCGGCGCGCTCGGCGGCGCGGGTCTCCCCGTCCGGCGGCCTGGTGCTGCTGTCCGAACAGGACCGTTCGCGCTGGGACGCCGGACAGATCGAGCAGGGCATCGCGCTGCTGGTCGACTCACTGCGACGGGACGCGCCGGGCCGCTACGCGCTACAGGCCGCGATCGCCGCGGTGCACGCGGAGTCCCCGTCGTGGTCGGCAACGGACTGGTCGGAGATCGTCTCGTTGTACGACCTGCTGCTCGCCCAGTGGCCCTCGCCCGTGGTGGCGTTGAACCGTGCCGTCGCGCTCGGAATGCGCGACGGTCCCGCCGCCGGGCTGGCGGCGCTGGAACCCTTGCTGGGTGACCCTTCGTTGGCGATCTATCCCTACCTCAGCGCGGCCCGTGCCGACTTCCTGCGCCAGTTGCGTCAGTGGGCCGCGGCGCGCACGGCCTACGAGGAAGCGTTGGCCCTGACGTCCAACGACGTCGAGCGCGAGTTCCTCCTCGCCCGCTTGGCGTCGGTGGATCGGCGGGGTCGCTGACCCGGTCGACCGGCCGTTGGGCTCGGCGATGCTTCGGGGTCCGGTGCGTCCTACCCGCACGCTTGCCCCCGCTCCACCAACGCCGTGCGCGCTGCGGCCGAAGGTGTCGGCGGGGCGCCGACAGGTGTGATCGCCGCGACCGTGCCGGGCTACGAGCACGACCCGGCGGCGGCGACCTCGGCGGCAGCGCGGCTGGGCACTGTCAGCTTCCGCAACGACTGAGCGCAACCTCGCACGTTGGTGGCGCCTGGGGCGATTTTCCTGCCGCTGCGCAGGGTTTGGCGAGCTCGGCACAACCCGTAGGGCATCCTAGGATGAAGAGTTGGTTGGCGCCGCGTTCGTCAGCGTGCGCTCGGCCTCGCCGCTCGGAGCGGGAGGGCTGATCGAGGACGACATCGTCGGTCTACGAGACCGACGCCAGCCGCCAGTCGACGCCTGCGCGACCCCCGGTCGCGTCTTCGATGGCATGCGGATGGCAACGGCATGGGCGGTCGCCGCTACACCGTACGGAACCTGACCGTCCAAGCGGTCTACACCCTCCACGATGAACACCGCCGAGCCGAAGCGGCGTGCTCGCGGCGGTTGCGACACGACGCACGACTCGCCGCCCGACCACCACCAGCCCCCGCCACCGCGAACCCGCAAGCTCCCCACGATCGCGCCACCACGCACGACTCGCCGCCCGACGGCGGGCAGCACGGTCGGAACGTGCGTTTGTGACGTGCATCGGCGGACGTGGACGAATCGTCAAACAGCGGCGACGCACGATCAAGCAACGGCGGCCGGCCGCGGCGAGGCTTGCGCGGTGACTTTGACGTCTGATCTTCGTCGGCCCGCGCCTCGCGCGGCCGAGCGCCGGACCCGCTCGCCCTGGTTCGCCGTCGGTGCCGTGGGTCTCGGCATCTTCGCGCTGGTGACCAGCGAGTTCCTTCCTGCCAGCCTGCTGCCTCGGATCGCCGCTGACATGGGCGTCAGCGAAGGCGTGGCCGGCCAAGCCGTCACCGCCACGGCGATCATGGGCGCGATCACCGCACCGACCATCGCCATCGTTGTTCCCCGGCTGGACCGCCGGCGCCTGCTGGCGATCCTGATCGTCCTGGCGGTCGCCTCGGACGCGCTGGTCGCGGTCGCGCCGTGGTACCCGCTGCTTCTCCTCGGCCGCCTCATCCTCGGCATCGCCATCGCCGGCTTCTGGGCCATGGCGCTGGCGGTGGTCGGCCAGCTGGTCACCGGCGACAAGCTCGGCCGCGCGATGACGGTGGTCAACCTGGGCGTCTCACTGGCGACGGTGACCGCGGTGCCGGTCGGCACCTACCTCGGCGAGGCCTGGGGCTGGCGGCCGGTGTTCTGGCTCGCCGCCGGCGCGGCGGTGGTGGCGGTGGCACTGCTGCTCGCCTGGGTACCGCCCGTCCCCGCCGCCGGCGCTCCCCCACTGCGGGCCCTGGCGGACACCGCCCGCAGCCGCACCATGATCCTCGGCATGACCGCGGTACTCCTGGTCGCGGGCGGCCACTTCGCCGCGTTCACCTACGTCCGCCCGGCGGCCGAACGCGTACCCGACATCACGCCCTCATCCCTGGCCCTTCTCCTGACGATCTTCGGCATCGCCGCGTTCGTCGGCACGATGGTCGCGGGCCCGCTAGCCGACCGCCGCCTGCGCCTGGGCGTCTTCCTGGCACCGGTCCTCATCGGCACGGCGGTCGTGGCGTTCGCCGTGCTGTCCGGCTCGTACGCCCTGGTCGCGGCAGCGGTGGCGCTCTGGGGCCTAGCCTTCGGCGGCCTGCCGACCCTGGTCCTGACGTGGGTAGCCCGCGCGGAGCCGAACCGCCTCGAGCCGGCCGGCAGCCTCGCCACAGCGATGTTCCAGGTAGCCATCGCCACCGGCGCCGCCGTCGGCGGCGTCCTGGTGGACGCATTC
>NZ_JBFAIU010000341.1:0-8105 GCF_040654855.1 Asanoa sp. NPDC050611 | reverse complement strand
CTCGCCCGCCGGCGTCGCGGCGGTGAGGTCGGCCACGGGCCGGTCGGCCGGGTCGACGGGGCGTGTGCCGGCCGCGGCCGCCAACCGGGCCCGGCCCGAGTCGGGCTCGTCGCGTACCCACAGCAGCCCGATCTCGTCGCCGAGCAGATCGCGTGCACCGTCGGTGATGGTGTCGAGGATGTGCTGCAGGTCTTCGCGATGGGAGATCGCGCGCTGGATCGCGGACAGGTGCTCCAGGAGCCGCTGACGTTCCTGCAACGACTCGCGGATGGCGTGCTCGGCGACCAGCGTCCGCAGCATCGTCAGGGTCAGTTCCAGCACCCGGGCCATACCCCGGACGAGGTTCTGCTCCTCGACCTGGAACGGTGCGCGCCAGCGGGCCAGCACCAGGTGCCCCGGGTGGCTGCCGGCCCAGGACGCGGTCACCGTGGGACACCCGCCCAGTCCAGGAACGTGCAGTTCGGAGTGTTGCGTCCTGGTCATCGCGACGATCTCGTCGTGGGGAACGGCGCCGGGCGGAAACCCGATCGACGCCACCACGTCTCCGTCGATGACCGCGGCGGCGACCTCCGCCTCGAGCGCCTGAGCCGAGCGCTCGACCGCGTTCTGGACGGCGGTGGCCTCGTCGGTGGAGGAGGACACCACGGCCAGCAGCTCCACGAGCTGCTGGATGTAGAGCGACTCCGCGGGGCCGGCCATGTCAGCTCAATGCCAGCACGGCGAGCGTCTGGTTGTGGAACCCGTCGATACCGTGGTTGCGGGCGATCTCGCCGTACGTGTAGAAGCCGGCGAACGGCATCGCCCCGGCCCACCGCTGCAGGCGCTCGCACTCGCGCCGGATGCCGTCGTCGCCCAGCACGGCGCGCAGCGCGGCGCAGCTGAACGTGAGCATGCCGATGGGCTCGTTCCCGTCGAGCCGATCCAGCGCGTCCTGGCAGACAGTGTCGACCGCGTCCAGGATGGACTCCTCGTCGCCGGTCATCACCCAGGTCAGGCCGCCCGGGTCGATCGCACCGCCCCCGCCGATGGACCGTCCCTCGAGGTCGACCTCGGTGCTGAGGTTGCGGGCCTCGACGCCGCTGCGGCGCTGCACGCCGAGGGGGCGTGGCAGCACGAAAGCGGTGAACGCCGACGGGTCCGTGTACGCCTCCGGCGGCGCGTTCACGCGCTCCAGGTAGACATCGAGCGCCGGCCGGTCGTCGAGGGTCAACACGCGCCCGTCGGCGGCGCGGGTCACGATCATCGGCTGGCCGACCGTGCGGTACCCATGGCCGACCCCTACCGCGATCGGCGCCTCGGACGCGATCGCCGCGCCGATCACCGCGTCGGTGAGCACGTGGCCGTCCTTGAAGAGGTACGCGCCGCTCATCCGCCAGCCGTCGGCCGCGGCCCCGCCGAACAACGGAATGCCCGCACCCAGCGCGCGGTAGCATCCGCGTACGACGCTCTCCTGGTCGCGCACCAGGCCGTCGGTGAGCAGCATCAGGACCCGGTGCGGCTGCGCGACCTCTCCCATGCAGGCCGCGACCTCGTAACCCGCGTCGGCCTGGCGACCGGAGACGTGCTCGGCGGTGCGGACGGTGACCTCCAGTCCGGCGCCGCCGAGCGCGGCCACCGTGACGGTGCCGTCCGCGGGACCACCGACCGCGATTTCCCCGTGCGTGGTGCACCCGATGACAGGCACCCCCGGCGCGGCCCGCGCGACGCCGGCCAGCACCGCCGCGGTGTCATGGGTGATCGCCGCGAACACGACCAACAGCTTCGGGTCGGGTCCGGTCCGCGCCGCGCTCACGGCCTCGGTCGCCGCCGCGCCGGAATCGGCCAGAGTGCTCCGGCCGACTCCCAGCCAGCGCCGGTTATGAACCCCTTTGCCCAAGACTCGCACCTCGTCACCTGTTTGAAGGCTCTTCGGTAGGCATCGGTTCCCGGTTCATACCGTACTACCAGGCATTTCGCCGCCCGTCGGGCTGACGCGGCGCTACGCCGGTGGCGCCCAGGCACCGCCCGCGGCGGCCGTCCGCGCGTAGTCGGCGAAGTCGCGCGGCTCCCGGCCCAACGCCGCGCGCACCCCGGGCGCCACCGCGACGTTGCGGCCGTCGAGGACCTCGCCGAAGAGGTACGTGATCAGCTCGATCTCGTCGTCGGGGAGGCCAAAACCGCGCAGTTCCGCGGCGTACGCGTCGAGCGGGACCGGCACGAACGTCACCTCGCGGCCGGCGGCCTTGGCGATCTCCTGGACCGCCTCGGCGAACGTCAGCGCCCGTGGGCCGGTCACCTCGTGGACCTGGCCCGGCGGGATCGCGCCGGTGAGGGCGGCAACGGCCACGTCGGCGATGTCGTCACAGTCGACGAACGGCTCGGGCACGTCGCCGGCCGGCAGCACCAGGGTCCCCTCGCGCACGCCGTCGGCCATGAACGCCTCGCTGAAGTTCTGCATGAACCAGCTCGCCCGCACGACGCTCCAGGCGGTGCCGGTGCCGGCGACCGCGTCGGCCAGGGCGCGCTCACTGGCCTGCGCCTCCTCCTCGCCGCGACCGGAGAGCAGCACGAGGTGCTCCACACCGGCCGATGCGGCGGCCCGGGCCAGCTCGGCGATCAGCGCCGGGCTGCCCGGCACGGCGAGGTCCGGGTAGAAGGTGACGTAGGCGGCCCGGACGCCGGCGAACGCGGGCGCCCAGGTGGCCCGGTCGTGCCAGTCGAACCGCGGGCTGCCGCTGCGCGAGCCGACGCGCACCGGGACGCCCGCGGCGGTGAGCCGGTCCGCGACCCGTCGCCCGGTCTTGCCCGTACCGCCGATCACAAGAATGGTGTTCTCAATCATGCCTCGAGTACAGCCGCGATCGGCGCGCGCCTGAATGGCTCAGACGCTCACCCGCATAAGCAGCAGTCTCAGGGCCGCGGGCCGTAGCCGAACTCGACGATGCGGCGGGCCGACGCCGCGTGTGCCGCCGGGTCGTCCGGCGAGAACGTGCCCAGCCCGTCGACGTAGCGGTTGAACATGCAGAACGCGGCCGCGATCAGCACGGTGTCGTGGATCTCGACGTCGGTGGCGCCGGCGTCGCGGGCGTCGGCCACCAGGGCCGGCGTCACCGCGTGGCCGGACTCCCGCGTCGCGGCGGCGATCGCGAGCAGCGCCCGCAGCTTCGGCGACACCGGGGCGGTCGCCGGGTCGGCGCGGACCTGCTCGACCAGCGCCATCCCGGGCTCGAGCTGCGCCGCGGCGACGGCCGAGTGCGAGTCGCGGCAGAACGCGCACTCGTTGAGCGCGGACACCTGGGCGGCGATCAGCTCCCGCTCGCCGCGCGAGAGCGAGTTGGGCGCGCGCAGCAGCGCGTCGGCGAGCGCCGCGAGCGGCCCGCCGGTTTCGGGGCGGTAGCGCAGCAGCCCGACGATGCCGGGCAGCGTCTTCTCGTCGAACCCCAGGTCGATGTGTGCCATGGCGATCACCCTGTCACGGCCACGGCGACCCGTCGACCGATTGACGGGGACCACCGCCCTGGAACAGGGTGGGTCGATGCGGGTACTGGGCCTGAGCTCCGGCACCTCGCACGACGGCATCGACGCGGCGCTGGTCTCGTTCAGCGTGACCCCGGGCGGCGACGAGCTGCGGGCGCGGCTGCTGCACCATGCCATGACGCCGTACGCGCCGGCGTTGCGCGCGGCGATCCGCGCCGCGCTGCCACCGGGCAAGGTGCGGCTCGGCGACGTCTGCGCGCTCGACAACGAGCTCGGCCTCGCGTTCGCCGGCGCCGCGACCGACGTGCTCGACGCGGCCGGGCCGGCGGACCTGGTCTGCTCGCACGGGCAGACGCTGTTCCACGCGGCCACCGACGGCACGCTCCAGCTCGGCCAGCCGGCCTGGATCGCCGAGCGGACCGGCCTGCCGGTGGTCGCGGACGTGCGGGCGCGCGACGTCGCGGCCGGCGGGCAGGGCGCGCCGCTGGTGCCGGTGCTCGACCTCCTGCTGCTGGCCGGCAGGCAGGGGCGGTGGGGTGCGGTCAACCTCGGCGGCATCGCCAACCTCACCGTTGCGGTGCCGGGCGAGGCGACCGCGTACGACACCGGGCCGGGCCACGGCGGTGGTGGACAGCGACTCCACGGCGCCGTAGCGGGCGGTCTCGTGCACCGGCGAGACCGGGTCGGTGCGCAGGACGGTGCCGACCGCGTGCCGGGCGGTCAGCGCGAACGGGTGGAAGATGCTCTGCCGCCAGGCCGGGCCGCCGTTGGTCGTGCGGATCGGCCCGATCACGTTGGCCAGCTGGGCCTGGCAGGCGACGCCGACCCGGTCCGCGTGCCGCAGGAGGGTGACCAGCAGGTCGCCGACCACCACGGCGTCGACCGCGGTGAAGTCGTCCTCGATCAGCGGTGGCGCCTCGACCCAGCCCCGGCCGGCGATCTCGGCCGGCAGCCGCGACTGGTACCAGACGTTCCACTCGTCGAACGAGATCTTCAGCTTGCGGCTGTGGCGCTGCTTGGCGGCCACGTGGTCGGCGGTCGCGACCACCTCGGTGATGAACGCGTCCATGTCGACGGCGGACGCGAGGATGCTGGCCCGGTCGCCGTCGGACGGGTCGTAGTACGTGTGCGCGGAGATGTAGTCGACCTGCTCGTACGCGTGCTCGAGGACGGTCGCCTCCCACTGGCCGAACGTGGGCATGCCACGGTTCGAGCTGCCGCAGGCGACCAGGCTGACCGACGGGTCGAGCCGCTTCATCGCGCGGCCGGTCTCGGCGGCCAGCCGGCCGTACTCGTCGGCGGTCTTGTGCCCGACCTGCCACGGGCCGTCGAGCTCGTTGCCCAGGCACCAGAGCTTCACGTCGTACGGGTCGGCGGCACCGTTCTTGCGCCGTAGGTCGGACAGCTCCGTCCCACCCGGATGGTTGGTGTACTCGAGGAGGTCCAGGGCCTCCTGCACACCGCGGGTGCCCAGGTTGACCGCCATCATCGGCTCGACGCCGGCCGCCTTGGCCCAGGTCATGAACTCGTCGAGGCCGAACGCGTTGGTCTCGACGGTCTTCCACGCGAGGTCGAGCCGGCGGGGGCGGTCGCCGGCCGGGCCGATCCCGTCCTCCCAGCGGTAGCCCGAGACGAAGTTGCCGCCTGGGTAGCGCACCACGCTCACGCCCAGCTCCCGGACCAGGTCGAGCACGTCACCGCGCAGCCCCAGCGGATCGGCGGTCGGGTGGCCGGGTTCGTAGACGCCGCCGTAGACGCAGCGGCCCATGTGCTCGACGAACGAGCCGAACAGCCGCCGGTCGGCGGCGGCGACCCGGAACGACGGGTCGACGGTGAACGAAGCGACGTGCAAGGTCTCAGCCTTTCAGGCGACGTGCAGACTTTCTACAACGTTGCATTCAACGTTGTAAAGCGTGCGTTACGCTGTCGTCCTCGAACCGAGACGGAGGTGCGCGTGCGACACAGGCTCAAGGACGTCGCCGAGCGCGCCGGCGTATCCGTCAAGACCGTGTCCAACGTGGTCAACGGTTACGCACACCTGCGGCCGGAGACCCGCGCCCGCGTCGAGGCGGCCATCGCGGAGCTGAACTACCGGCCCAACCTCTCGGCGCGCAGCCTGCGCACCGGCCGCACCGGGGTGATCGCGCTGGCGGTGCCCGAGCTCGACATCCCGTACTTCGCCGAGCTGGTCCGGCACGTGGTCGACGCGGCGGCGGCGCACGACTGGACGGTCCTGATCGACCAGACCGGCGGCTCGCCGGACCGCGAGCGGATCGTCGCGGACGGCGTGCGTGACCAGCTCATCGACGGGCTCATCTTCAGCCCGCTCGCGCTCACCGGCGCCGAGCTGGCGAAGCGCGCGGACACCCGGCCGATGGTGCTGCTCGGCGAGCGCGACGACCACGGCCCGGCCGACCACGTCGCGGTCGACAACGTGGCCGCCGCACGTGAGATCACCACGCATCTGATCGACTCCGGGCGGCGACGGATCGCGGCCATCGGCGCCCAGCGGGCCACCTCCGGCGCCAGCGCCCGCATGCGGCTGCGCGGCTACCGGCAGGCCCTGGCCGCCGCGAAGATCCGCTACGAGCCACGCCGGGTCGCGGCCGCGGCGCACTGGCACCGCGCCGACGGTGCGGCCGCCATGGCCCGCCTGCTCGACGCCGGCGCGCGCCCCGACGCCGTGTTCTGCTTCAACGACACGCTGGCGCTCGGCGCGATGCGCGCGCTGCACGAGCACGGCCTGCGGGTGCCCGACGACGTCGCGGTCGCCGGCTTCGACGACATCGAGGACGGGCGGTTCTCCGTGCCGACCCTGACCACGGTCGCCCCGGACAAGGCCGAGATCGCCCGGCTCGCCGTGGAGCTGCTGGCCAAGCGCCTGGCGCCCGGTTCCGACGGCGCGCCGGCGGAGCTGACCGCCGGCTACCGGGTCGAACTGAGGGAGAGCGCCTGACGCGCCCTCCTTGGGGGCTTACATCTCATTTGTCCGTTTAGGACGTACTCTCTTCCCCGAACGAGCGACCTTCGGGGAAGGAATGAGCATGGTGAGGTCGGCTACCGACGCGCGTGACACCGTTGTCACGGGCATGGGCTTCTGCCTGCCTGGTCTGGGCCAGGCGGCGATCACGACCGAGGACGTCTGGGAGATCGTCTCCAGCGGGCTGACGGCGATCTCGTCCAAGGACGACGGTGTCTTCTACGGGTCGGTCGACCTACCGCCGGAGAAGTTCGCCGAGTACTTCCCCGAGATCCCGGGCATCTTCGCGGCGCACTTCACCGACACGCACCGGTTCGGGCTGATGTCGTTCCTGGAGGCGTGCACCGACGCGAAGCTCGACGTGCGGGCGGGCGCGCTGACCGAGGCCGGCATCCTGGTCGGCCGGGGCGGCGTCGACACCAACATCGCGGGCTACCTCAAGGTGCTCGACACCGAGATCAGTGACCTGAACATCCTCGAGGCGACCTCGCTGTTCATCGAGAGCTCGATCGCGGTCACCTCGTCGGACGTGGCGCTCGCCCAGTCGGCGTTCGCGCGGACCACCGGGCCCTGCTACACGGCCAACGCCGGCTGCTCCTCCTCGTCCGTGCAGATCAACAACGCCCGGATGCTGATCAACAGCGGCGCGTCCGACGTGATCGCGGTGACCGGCGTCGACAACTTCTACTACCCGCTGCTCAAGAAGGTCTTCGACCTCGTCCGGATGGTCCAGGACGCCGACGAGCGACCGACCAACGCGCTGCCCGACGAGCCGATCGAGTTCGACCGGCTGATGCGGCCGTACGACCGCCGCCAGGGCTGCGTCAACTACGGCGAGGGCTCGGTCACGCTGATCCTGGAGAGCCGCGAGCACGCCGAGCGGCGCGGCGCGCCGATCTACGGCCAGGTGCTCGGCCAGGCGGTCACCCGCGACGGCCTGCCGCACCCGCTGGCCAGCGACCAGACCGGCGGCGGCCTCGTCGCAGCGGTCCGGCAGGCGATGGGCGGCCGGCCGATCGAGCAGGTGAAGTACGTGCACGGCGGCAGCGACGGCGGCATGGCGATGCAGGAGGCCGAGGCGATCCGCACGCTCTTCGGCGACCGGGCCGGCGACCTGCTGATGACCTCGCAGGAGGGCTGCTTCGGCCACAACGGCGCCCCGACCGGCGCGCTCGGCGTCGCGCTGACGCTGCTGATGATGCAGCGCCGGACGGTCTGCCCGACCGCCAACTGCGAAGAGCCGCTGGACTTCCTGCCGTTCAACCCGCTGCCCGGCTACCAGAGCGTCCCGCTCGCCTTCGACCACGCGCTGAGCTTCACCTACCAGCTGGGCGGCGTGCAGAGCGCCATCCTGCTCGGCAGCCCCGACGCCCTCTGATCTCGAATTCCTTCCGGAAGGAAACTGCCCCCGTGGAACACGAGCACATCGCGATCGTCGGGATCGGCTGCCGGTTGCCCGGCGACGTCGACTCGCCGGCCGCCCTGTGGCGACTCCTCGCCGACGGTCGCGATGCCGTCGGACCCTTTCCGGCCGAGCGGCCGTCGCTGGGTGCCGCCGCACCCGGCGACGGCAGCTGGCTGGCCATGACCGTGCTGGTCTACGGCGCGGTCGGCCTGATCGTGAAGATGGACGACGTCAGCCTGCGGCTGGCCCAGCGCTCCGGCCAGG
>NZ_JBFAIU010000340.1:0-8118 GCF_040654855.1 Asanoa sp. NPDC050611 | reverse complement strand
GTTCTCGTTCTGGATCTGGAAGCCACGCGGATCCGGCGGCGCCGCTCGCGGCGAAGTCGACCGGCACCTGGCCGACGGCCTGCACGGCGTCGGTGTGGAACGGCACCTTGGCGGCGGCGGCCAGCGCGGCCAGGTCGGCGACGGGCTGGACGGTGCCGACCTCGTTGTTGGCCCACATCGCGGTGACCAGGGCGACGTCGTCGTCGAGGGCCGCGGCCAGCGCCGCGGGGTCGAGCTTGCCGGCCGGGTCGACCGGCAGCCAGGTGGCGGCGGCGCCCTCGTGCCGGACCAGCCACTCGACCGAGTCGAGCACGGCGTGGTGCTCGACCGAGCTGGCGATCACCCGCACCCGACCGGGCTTCTCCGCCCGGCGCGCCCAGAAGATGCCCTTGACGGCGAGGTTGTCGGCTTCGGTGCCGCCGCCCGTGAAGATCACCTCGGAGGGCCGGGCGCCGAGGGCGGCCGCGATCCGCTCGCGGGACTCTTCGACGTGCCGGCGCGCGCAACGCCCGGCGGCGTGCAGCGAGGAGGGGTTGCCGACCTCCCGTGCCGTGGCGGCGTAGGCCTCGATGGCCTCGTCGAGCATCGGCGTGGTGGCGGCGTGATCCAGGTATGCCATCACGGTTCAGCGTAGCCCCGTGCGGTCCTTACGCGCCCGAAGGGACCCTTGCCGACGCAAGGGTCCCTTCGTGTCACGTCACTTGCGCTTGCGGATCTCCTCGGCGGCCTGCGGGACGACCTTGAAGAGGTCGCCGACGACGCCGTAGTCGGCCAGCTCGAAGATGGGTGCCTCGGCGTCCTTGTTGACCGCGACGATGGTCTTCGAGGTCTGCATGCCGGCCCGGTGCTGGATCGCGCCGGAGATGCCCAGTGCGATGTAGAGCTGCGGGGAGACGGTCTTGCCGGTCTGCCCGACCTGGAACTGGTGCGGGTAGAAGCCGGAGTCGACCGCGGCCCGGGACGCGCCGACGGCACCGCCGAGCAGGTCGGCGAGCTCCTCGACGAGCTTGAAGTTGTCGCCGCTGCCGACGCCGCGGCCGCCGGAGACGACCACGGACGCCTCGGTCAGCTCCGGGCGGGAGCCCTTCTGCTCCACGACGCGGTCGACGACCTTGGCCAGGGTGTCGGCCGCGCCGAGGCTGACCTGCAGCTCCTCGATGGTCGGGGAGGCGGCCGCCGGGGCCGGCGCGATCGAGTTCGGGCGGATGGTGGCCAGCGGGATCCCGCGGCTGACCTTCGAGCGGACGATGACCTGGCCGGCGAACGCGGGCTGGGTGGCCACGCCCTCGGCGGTCAGCTCGACCGCGTCGGTGAGCAGGCCGTTGTCGAGCTTGACGGCCAGCCGGCCGGCGATCTCCTTGCCCTCCTGGGTGGACGGCAGCAGCACCGCCGCGGGCTGGACCCGCTTGACCAGCTCGGCCAGGGCGGTCGCCTTCGGCGCGACCAGGTGACCGTCGATCTGCTCGCCCTCGCCGGCGTAGACCTTCTCGGCGCCGTACTCGCCGAGCTTGTCGATCATCGCGGCGCTGGCACCGGAGGCGCCGAACACGACCGCCGACGGCGACCCGATCTGCCGGGCCAGGGTCAGCAGCTCGAGCGTGACCTTCTTGACCGTGAAGTCGCGGGTGGCCTCGACCAGGACCAGAACCTCAGCCATGACGTACGCCCCTCTCAGACGAACTTCTCGGAGGACAGGAACTCGACCAGCGCGACGCCGCCGTTGCCGTCGTCGGTGACCTTCTGGCCACCCTGCCGCGGCGGGCGCTTGGCGTGCTCGACCACCTCGGACGACGCACCCGCGAAGCCGACGTCGCCGGCCTCGATGCCCAGGTCGGCTAGGGCCAGGGTCTGCACCGGCTTCTTCTTCGCGGCCATGATGCCCTTGAACGACGGGTAGCGCGGCTCGTTGATCGTGTCCCACACGGACACGACCGCCGGGGTGTTCGCGGTGACGACCTCGTACCCCTCCTCGGTCTGCCGCTCGATGGTCAGCGTGCCGCCCTCGACGGTCAGCTTCCGCGCGCCGGTCAGCGCCGCGACACCGAGCCGCTCCGCGATCATGTGCGGCATCACCTGGACACGGCCGTCGGTCGACTCCGCGCCCGCGATGACCAGATCGGGGTTGAGCGTGCCGAGCGCGGCCGCGAGCACCTTCGACGTGCTCAGCGCGCACGAGCCGTGCAGCGCGTCGTCGATGACGTGGACGGCCTTGTCCGGACCCATCGACAGCGCCTTGCGGATCGACTCCGCGGCACGCTCCGGGCCCATCGTGAGGATCGTGACCTCGCCGCCGTGCGCCTCCTGGATCTTCAACGCCTCCTCGATGGCGTACTCATCCATCTCGTTGATGACGTTGTTGGCCGACTGACGTTCGACCGTGTTGTCGCCAGCGAGGCTGCGCTCCGAGCCGGAGTCGGGCACCTGCTTGACGAGGACGACGATATTCATCGCGTTTCGACGACCCTCCATGGTTGGTTAACGCGCACTTAGGCCGCAGCCTGCCGGGCAGCCGTTCACCCGGTCAATCGCGGGGCGGTGTGGAGTTGCCCACCTGACACCCAGCGCTAACTTACCCGCCAGTAGCTTCCACTCCGCAGAGCATCAGCGTGACACGGGTCACGCCGGTCAGGCGAGCGCGGCACGCACCTTGGCCAGGACGGCTGCCTCACTCGCGTTGACACCGTGCGTAGCCTCGGCCGCCCGCTGCGCCGCGGACAGCACCGCTTCGCGGTAGTTCTCGACCTCGTCGGGCGCCTTCGCGCGCAGGATGGCCAGCGACTGGGTCAGCGCCGGCAGCACCTCGGCCTCGACCCGGCGCGGGTCGTTGCGCGGCAGCCTCGGCAGGCTCCCGCTGGTCAGCACGTCGCGGGCCAGGCCGCGGGCGCCGGTGAACGCGCCGGAGGCCGCGACGCTCTCGCGCACCATCGACAGGAAACCGGGCTCGGCGTTGGAGACGAGGTAGACCACGCCGAAGGCGGCCCGCTTGAGGGTCGCCCGCTCGTGATCGGTCAGCTCAGCCACGATCACGGATGGTAGACGTAGGGCGTGGTGGTGGTGACCGCCACAAACCCCAGGCGCTCGAGGATGGGCCGGCTGTCCGCGGAGGCGTCGACCTGCAGCAGCGTGTAGCCGTTGGCCTCGGCGAGCCGGGCCCGGTGCGCGACCAGCGCGCGGTAGATGCCCCGGCCCCGGTAGGCCGGCAGCGTCGCGCCGCCCCAGAGCGTGGCGAACGCCGTGCCCGGGACGAACCGCACCCAGCCCGCGCTGACCACCTCGTGCGTCTGCTCGTCCTCGGCGACGGTGACCGCGAGGTCGGTCGGGTGCGCGGTGATCTCGTCGTCGAGCATGTCGGCGATCCAACCGCGGTCCTCGTCCCAGACCGCTTCCTCGAGCCGGGCGATGCGGTCGAAGTCGGCCCGGTCGGTGACGTCCCGGAGTCTCACGCCCGGCGGGAGCACCGGCAGCGCGGCCGCCAGCGGTGCGACCGGGCCGATCACCACGGTCTCCTGCTCCTCCGGGGCGAAGCCGTGCGCCTGGAGCCGCTGCGGGAGGTCGGCCGGCTCGTCGTGCCCGTGCAGCTTCCACTCGACCTGCTCGCCGCGCTCGCGGAAGTGGTCGCGCTGGCGGGCGATGAGCGCATCGAGCTCGTCACCGTCGAGGCCGGCCAGGTCCTGGTAGACGATGTAGCCGCCGCCCATCATGCCGCTCGCCCGCTTGAGTGGGCCGTCGCGCTCGACGGTCACGCCCGGGACCTCGGGATCGTAGGTGCGGAGCTGGCTGTCGTACGTCGTTCGCAGAGCGGCGATGTCGAGTTCGGTCACCGGACCAGGCTAAGCCGGGTTGTCGACCGATAATCGAACCGTGATCAGGCGGTGGTTCGACCCCCAGGACGTGGGTGAGACTCCGGACTACCGGTTTTCGCTGGCCAACGAGCGTACGTTCCTGGCCTGGATCCGCACGGCGTTGGCGCTGGTCGCGGGCGGGTTGGCGGCGGCGCAGTTCCTGCCCGTGCTCGGGATCGCACACCTGCGCGAGGTGATCGCGGTGGCGCTGTTGGTGCTCGGCGGCTTCGTCGCGGTGCGGGCCGTCGACCACTGGGCCCGGGCCGAACGGGCGATGCGGCTGCGCCGCGACCTGCCGCCGTCGCGCTTCCCCGCGCTGTTGTCCATCCTGGTCGCCCTCGGTGCGCTGCTGCTCGTGGTCGCCGTGTTGGTGCAGGCGGCGCGTGGCTGAGTCGCCGGACTTCCGCGTCAGCGACACCGGTGTCGCGTGGATCCGCACGCGGCTGGCCTGGGCGCGCACCGTGCTCACCCTGTCGGTGACGGCGGTGCTCGCGGCGCGCTTCGGCGTGCGCCACGGCACGCTCGGCGGCGCCTTCGCGGCGATCGCCATCGCCGGTTGGGGTCTCGGTGGATGGTGGGTGCTGGGCCGGGTGCGGCAGCTTTCGGGCCGGTCCCGGCCGGTGTCGGCGGCGACGCCACGGCTGCTGCTCGTCGCGGCGATGATCGCCCCCGCGTACGCCATCCTCGGCCTGCTGATGGTTTTCACACTCTGACACCCGTTTTGGCAGCGGTACGGGGTGGCCGCGACCGGTGCGGACGGTCCATCATGTCCGCATGGCGCGCCTCTACGGACTCCTCTTCGTGGCCCAGCTCGTGCTGGCCGTGGCTGCTCTGATCAGCTGCCTGTCGGCCGACGAGGGCGAGATCCGGGCCCTGCCGCGCATCGTCTGGGTGCTCATCATCCTGTTCTTCCCGCTGGTCGGCGGCGTGGCGTGGTTCGTCGCGGGCCGGCCGGAGCAGCGCCCCGCGTCGCGTGGCGCGCGCTGGCGACCCGGCTCCGGGTTCCCCGAGAACGAGCGGCCGCGCACCAACGCGCCCGATGACGACCCCGAGTTCCTCAAGTCCATCAACCAACCGCGCACATCGGACGCTGAGATGTTCGAGCGTTGGGAAGCCGACCTACGCCGGCGGGAGGAAGACCTGCGCCGGGAGAAGGAAGACCCGCCGCGCGGGTGACCGTCGCTCGCTCCTCGGGTCGGGGCAGAGGGAGGACGCGGCCCCCCGTTGGCCGCGTCAACCCCCCTCGGCGGCCGATTGCGCGCAGGGCGGTGCGGCCGGTGCCTACTGTGCAAGGCCGGTGTTGGATCTGCGTTGGCTGAACCAGCAAGGGATGGCGCTCGTGCGATAACGTGAGTAACCGTCTTTGCCATGGTAACAACGGGAGATGCCCATGCGGTTCGAGGTTCTGGGCCCGCTGCGCGTGCTGCGCGGGGAAGCCGATCCGGTCGTGCTGGCCGCGCGCCAGCACCGCGTGGTGCTGGCCAACCTACTCGTCGAGGCCAATCACTCGGTGTCCGTCGCGGTGCTCGCCGAGGCGCTGTGGGACAAGGGCGCCGGTGACGAGAGCCGGCGGGGCGCATTGCGGGTGCTCATCCACCACCTGCGCAAGGCACTGGGCGACGAGGTGGTCCGCCGGACGCCCGCCGGCTACCTGCTCGCCGTGCCGGCCGGGCAGCTCGACGCCGACACGTTCACGACGCTCGCGGTCCGCGCGGGCCAGCTGCGCGCCGACGGGCAGTCCGAGGAGGCGCGGCGGGCGCTGCGCAAGGCGCTCGGGCTGTGGCGCGGAGCGGCGGCCTACGAGGGCGACGACTACGGCGACCGCGTGCGCGCCGAGGCCGCCCGGCTGCACGAGCTGCGGCTGGCCGCCTACGAGGACTGCTTCGACCTCGAGCTGGAGCTCGGCCGGCACCGCGAGATCGGGGCCGAGGTGCACGCGCTGGCGGAGCAGCACCCGCTGCGCGAACGGCTGCAGGGCCAGCTGATGACCGCGCTGGCGCGGGCCGACCGGCGCGGTGAGGCGCTGACGGCGTTCGAGCGCACCCGCCGGCTGCTGGCCGAGGAGCTGGGCGTCGACCCGGGCGACAACCTGCGCGAGCTGCACCGGCGGATCCTGCGGGCGGCCGCGCACGAGCGCACGGCGCCGGCCCAGCTGCCGCCGCCGGCGCGTACGTTCCTGGGCCGTGACGAGCCGCTGCGCCGACTCGACGCGCTGGTCACCGCCGAGGGCGGCAACGGCCCGGTGGTGGTGGTCGTCTCCGGCATGGCCGGTGTCGGCAAGACCACGCTGGCGGTGCAGTGGGGCCACCGGGCCCGACGCCGGTTCACCGACGGCCAGCTCGCGGTCGACCTGCGCGGCTGGGCCCAGACCAGTTCGATGCGCCCGGTCGAGGTGATCGGCCGGTTCCTGACCGCGTTCGGCGTGCCGTCGTCGAGCACGCCCGCCGACCTCGACGAGGCGGTCCAGCTCTACCGCACGCTGACGGCCGACAAGCGGCTGCTGGTGCTGCTCGACAACGCGGAGCACGCCGACCAGGTGCGGCCGCTGCTGCCGGCCGGCGCGGGCAGCGTGACGCTGGTGACGAGCCGCAACCGGCTCGCGGGCCTCGTCGCGGTCGACGGCGCGGTCGCCGTGCCACTCGACGTGCTGGCGCCGCCGACCTCGGCAGCGCTGCTCGGCCGCCTCCTGGGCACGGACGTGGTCTCCCGCGAGCCGGCGGCGGCCGCCGACCTCGCGACACTGACGGGCCACCTCCCCCTTGCGCTGCGGATCGCCGCGGCCCAGGTCGACCCGGACGTGCCGGAGCCGATCGCGGCCTACAACCAGCGCCTCCGCGACGGCGACCGCCTGGCGGGCCTGAGCATCGAACACGACGCGGCGGCCACGGTCTCGGCGGCCTTCGACCTGAGCTACGCGGCGCTGCCCACGGACGCCCAACGCCTGTTCCGCCTGCTGGCCCTGGTGCCGGGCGCGGAGTTCGGCGCGGGCCTGGCGGCGGCGCTGGCCGATCTGCCGGACGTCGCACCGGCCCTCGACGCGTTGGTGGCGGCGAGCCTGGTCAACGAGCCGGCACCGGGCCGCTACGGCCTGCACGACCTGGTGGCCGAATACGCCCGGGGCCGCCTGACGGCGGACGAGCCGGACCACACACCGGCCCGCGACCGCCTGTACGGCTACTACCTGTCCCACGTCGACGCGGCCAGCCGCCTGGTCTACCCGGAGTTCTCCCGCCTACCCGGGCTCAACGGTCACGCGGCACCAGCGATCCCGACGCCGCGCACGCCGCGCACGCCGCCGAACCTAACCGACGGGACGACCGCGGCGACCGAGGGCGAGGGGACCTTCGCCGAGGCGGGTGAGGCCGTTGACTGGATCACCGCGGAGTTGCCCAACCTCGTGCCGGCGGTGGCCGCGGCGGCGCAGGAGGGGCCCCGGCCCGCGGCCGTGCGGCTGGCCGACGCGTTGCGGCCGTTTCTCTGGTCGGCCGGCAGTCCGAGCGACTGGCAGGCCATCGCCGAGGCCGCGCTGGCCGCGGCGACGGCCGACGGTGACCAGATGGGCACCGCGTCCGCCGAGATCAGCCTCGGGGACCTGCACGCGCAGCGGTCCGACGCGCCCGCCGCGGAGCCGCACTACCGGCGCGCGCTGGAGTTGGCCCGGGACAGTGGCTGGCGCAGCGGCGAGGGTGGCGTGATGGGCAACCTCGCGTTGCTGCACTGGCGCAGCGGGCGGCTGCTCGACGCCGTGGCGTTGTTCGAGGGCAGCATCGAGGTCGCGCAGCGCAACGAGAACCCGACCGCCGAGGCGACCGTGCTGGGCAACCTGTCCGGGCTCTACTGGGCGCTCGGCCGGCTCGAGGAGTCGGCCAAGGTGCTGCAGCGCGGCCTGCGGCTGCACCGGGCCGCGGGCTGGCCCCAGGCGTCGGCGATCGCGTTCCTCGGCCTCGGGCTGATCCGGGCGGAGCAGGGTCGCTACAAGCAGGCCCGGCGCACGCTCAACGGCGCGCTGCGGATGGCCGTCCGGCACGCCAACCGGCGCACCGAGGGCGACATCCTCTGCGCGATCTCGCAGGTGCACGCCGCCTGCGGCGAGGGGTCCGAGGCGCTGCGCACCGCCCGGCGCGCGGTCGAGATCGGCGTCGAGACCGAGCGCTCGCGGCTGCTGGCCGACGCGCACAAGGCGCTCGGTGTCGCGCACATCGCCAACGGCGACCTCGACCTGGCCGCCGACGCGCTCGACGAGCTGGCCGCACAGGCGGCCCGGCCGCGGATCCCG
>NZ_JBFAIU010000339.1:0-8123 GCF_040654855.1 Asanoa sp. NPDC050611 | reverse complement strand
CTGCACCCGAACATCGTGGTGGACCGCCACGACCCGGACTCGGTGGCCCGCGGCCGGGGCGCCTTCGACGAGATCATGCGGCTCGGGCGACCAGACCCCGCCCGACAGGCCGTACTCGGAGTCGTTCGCGATGCGTACCGCGTCGTCCTCGTCGTCGTACGGGATCACGACCAGGACCGGTCCGAAGATCTCCTCCCGGGCGATCCGCATGTCGTTGTCGACGTCGGCGAACAGCGTCGGCGTGACGTAGTTCCCCTGCTCCAGGCCCGGCGGGACCTCGGGGCCACCGGTCACCAGGCGGGCGCCCTCGGCGACACCGAGCCTGATGTAGTCGATCACCCGCTGCTGCTGGTCGGGCCGGATCATCGGACCGATGAACGTGTCGGGGTCGGCCGGGTCGCCGACCTTGAGCGACTCCACCATGTCCGTGAGCGCGGCGACGACCTCCGCGTAGCGGCTGCGCGGCGCGAGGATCCGCGTCTGCAGGATGCACGCCTCGCCGTTGTTGGCCAGCGAACCGAACCGGAGTCCCTGGATCGCCGCGGCGAGGTCCGCGTCGTCCAGGATAAGCGCCGCCGACTTGCCGCCGAGCTCGAGGCTGACCCGCTTGAGCTGGGCACCGGCGATCGAGCCGATCCGTCGGCCCGCCCGGGTGGACCCGGTGAACGCGACCTTGTCGACGTCGGGGTGCGACACGAGGTGCTCGCTGGTCTCCCGGTCGGCGGGCAGGATGCTGAGCACGCCCGCGGGCAGGCCCGCCTCGTGCCAGAGGTCGGCCAGCAGCGTCATGCTCAGCGAGTTCTCGGGCGAGACCTTGAGCACGACGGTGTTGCCGGCCAGCAGCGCCGGCGTCAGCTTGGCGGTCGCCGCGGAGAACGGCGAGTTCCACGGGATGACCGCCGCGACCACGCCGATCGGCTCGCGCCGGACGATCGTGTCGAAGGCGACCGACGGGTCCGACGGTGCGACGACCTCCTCCCAGCGCAGCTCCTCCGCCGCCTTGAGGTAGGCGTTGACCTGACGGGTCAGGAACGGCTGGCCGAGCCTGGTGAACCAGCCCGCCGAACCGTTCTCGGCCGAGATGACCTCGGCGATCTCCTCGGCCCGGGCCTCCCGCAGCGCGTTGAGCCGACGGACCACCGCCCGGCGCTCCGCGGGGTCGGTGTGCGGCCAGGGTCCGTGGTCGAACGCCGCCCGCGCCGCGGCCACCGCCGCGTCGACGTCGGCGTCGGCCGCCTGGGCGACCCGGCCGAGCACGGAGTAGTCGTGCGGCGAGCGGATCTCCAGCAGTGCGGGGTCGCTCGGCGCCACCCAGCGCCCGCCGATGTAGAGCTTGTCACGCACGATCATTCGGTCGCTCCTTCGGTGAGCAGGTCGGTGGACCGGCTGACGTAGGCCCATCGCCGGGCCTCGGCGAGGCGTTCCTCCTCGTGGGCGAGGACGATGTCCAGCGCGTCGTTGCCGAGCACGAGCCGGCGCGGCGGCGCCGGGCGGTGCACCAGCTCGAGGATCGCGTCGGCCATCCGGGCCGGGTCGCCGGGCTCGGAGCCGCTGTAGGCCGCGAACCGGTCCTGCCAGGCGCCGACGGTCGACGCGTAGTCGGCATGCGTCGGGCCGGAGGTCACCGCGGCGCCGGCCGCCCAGCCGGTGCGGATGCCGCCGGGCTCCACCACCGTCACCTTGATGCCGAGCGGTGCCACCTCGCTCGCGAGGACCTCGGAGAAGCCGGCGACACCGAACTTCGCGGTCTGGTACGCGCTGAGCCCCGGCGTGCCGCCGACCCGGCCGCCGACCGACGAGACCTGCACGAAGTGGCCGGACCGCTGGCGCCGCATGACGGGCAGCGCCGCCCGGGTCACGTTGACCACGCCGAACAGGTTGGTCTCGACCTGCGCCCGGAACTCGTCCTCGGGGAAGTCCTCGATCGTCCCGGTCGTGGCGTACCCGGCGTTGTTGACGACGACGTCGAGCGACCCGAACCGGTCGACCACGGTCGCCACCGCCGCCCGGGTGTCGGCTGCTGAGGTGATGTCGAGGGCCAGGGTCAACAGCCGCTCCGGGTACGCCGCCCGCAGGTCCGGCAGCGCGTCCGCCTGCCGCGAGGTGGCCGCGACCCGGTCGCCGGCCGCCAGGGCCGCCTCGGTCAGCGCCCGGCCGAGCCCTTGGGACCCACCGGTGATCAGCCACGTGCGTGTCATCGGGAAACTCCTGTCGCTAGTCGAAGCTCGATCGCTAAGTAAGACACTAGCGTGGCAGTAATTATTTCCCACACCGCTGCTGTGACGTGGATGACTTGTCAAGTGACACTCGCGGGTATGATTCAAGGCACCATGAGAGCTGATGCCGCCCGCAACCTCGCCGAGGTGCTGCGCGCCGGGGCCCGGTTGCTCGCCGAGAATCCGGACACTCCCCTGTCGGCCATCGCCGCCGAGGCGGGCGTCGACCGCAGCACCGTGCACCGGCGCTTCGCCACGCGCGAGGCGCTGCTCAGCGCCGTCTTCGAGGCGAAGCTCGACTCGTCGGAGCGCGTGCTTGACGCGGCCCGGCTCACCGCGGCGCCGGTGGCGGTCGCGCTGCACCGCTACGTCGAGGGGATCGTCCCGGTCAGCCGCGAGTGGCCGGTGGACACGAGGCGGATGATGCGCGCCGACCCGGCCGCCGACCGCCGCGCGTCGGCCCAGAGCGCCCGGCTCGACGCCTTCGTCCAGCGCGCCGTCGATGAGGGCCTGCTGCGCCCGGACGTCTCCCCCGCCTGGGCGCGCGCCGTCCTCGACCAGCTGGTGAAGACGATCGCCTACGACTTCCCGGACGTGGCCCCACCCCAGGCCGCCGACCTGGTCGCGGACACGCTCCTCAACGGCGTGGGGGCCTGAGCCCGTCGAACGCGATCTCCAGCATGCGGTCGCGCTGTTCGGGAGAGGCGAAGTTCACCGTCGTGTACGCCATCGCGAAGCGCATGACGTCGGCGCGGAAGACGCCCGCCTGCTGCGCGCGCGCCAGCAGTGGGCGGGGCGGTCGTAGCGGCCCTCGGCGTCGTGCTGTCGCTGTTCGTGCCGCTCCGCCCGGTCAACCCTTGACCGCCCCCTGGAGGCCGCCGACGATCTGCTTCTCCGCGAACGTGAAGAAGAGCAGGGCGGGGAGCATCGCCAGGGACGTGAAGGCAAGGATGCCGGCGGTGTCCGATGTGTACTGGCTGCTGAAGTTCTGCACGCCCAGCGGCAGCGTGTGCAGGTTGACGTCGCTGAGCACCAGCAGTGGCAACAGGAACGCGTTCCAGCTCGCCACGAAGGCCAGCACGCCGACCGTGACCAGGGCCGGCTTCGAGAGCGGCAGCGTGATCCGCCACAGGAAACCGAGTCGGCCCGTGCCGTCGATCGCGGCCGCGTCCTCCAGCTCGCGTGGGATGGCCGTCAGGAACGGGCGCAGGATCACGATCGTGATCGGCAACGAGAAGGCGACCTGGGGCAGGATCACCGCCCAGTACGAGTTGGTCAGGTTCAGGTCGCGGAGCATGAGATAAAGGGGCAGGATCGCCGCGCCGGCCGGGAAGAGCAGGCCCAGCGTGAAGAACGTGAAGAGGGCCTCCCGGCCGCGGAAGGTGTAGCGGGCCAGCACGTAGGCGGCGCACACCCCGAGCACCAGGACGAGCAGTGTCGTGCCGACCGCGACGACCGCGCTGTTGAACGCCTGGCCCCAGAAGTCGCTCTGGGTCAGCACCCGCTTGTAGTTGTCGAAGACCCACGGGTCGGGCAGCCCCGCCGGGTCCGCGACGATCTGCGGTGTCGTGCGGAACCCGCCCACGATCACGTAGACGACGGGTGCGATCGACACGGCGGCGACCGCGAGCGCGAGCGCGTACGTGACCGGGCTGGCCCAGGTGATGGGACGGCGCGACATCAGTTCGCCCTTCCGGTGATGGCACCCTGGATGTCACGGCGGAGCATGAACCGCTGGAACAGCAGCGCCGCGACGAACGAGATGACGAACAGGATCACCGCCACGGCGTTGCCGTAGCCCCAGAGCCGGGCGAAGAAGCCGTTGTCCACCATGTACGTCGCCATGGTGTTCGACGCACCCAGTGACCGGACCGCGGGCACCGAGGTCACCCAGATGACGTCGAAGACCTGCAGCGAGCCGATGATCGACAGGAACATCCAGATGCGGATCGTCGGGCCGAGCAGCGGGAGCGTGACGTGCCGCTGGATCTGCCACCAGCCGGCGCCGTCGATCGCGGCGGCCTCGGTCAGCTCGTGGGGCACATTGGACAGTCCCGCGAGCAGCAGGATGATGGCGAAGCCGACGTACTTCCAGGTGAGCACGAACAGCAGCGTCCAGATCACCACGTCGAGGTCGGCCAGCCACGCCTGCACCAGGCCGCCCAGGCCGAGCGAGCGGAACAGGGCGTCCATCGTGCCGCCGTCGGTCAGGATCAGCTTCCACATGATGCCGACGGTGACCTCGGCCAGCACGTACGGCACGAACACCAGCAGCCGGAAGACCGTGCGGCCCCGGAACCGGCGGTTGAGCAGCAGCGCCACGCCGAGCGCGATCGGGCCCTGCACGAGCAGCGAGCCGACCACGATGACGGCGTTGTTGCGCAGCGCGTCGAGGAAGATCGGGTCCTGGAACGCCAGCACGTAGTTGTCGAAGCCGACGAAGTTGGTCGGCGGTCCCACGCCGCGCCACTTGTAGAGGCTGTAGTAGACCGCGAAGCCCATCGGCACGAGGACGAACATGACGTAGACGGCGATCGCCGGTGCGGTGAGCCCGATGATCTCGTACCACTTGCGGCGGTTCTCGGCGGCGCGGCCGGAGCGCCTGGCGGACCCGAAGCCCGCCGGCGGCGCGGAGGCACCGCCGGCAAGGCTCGGGCTGGACGTCGTCGAGGTCACTTCTTGGCAGCCGACTTCATCGCGTCGACGACCTTCTGCGGTGTGCCGTTGCCGGCGAAGATGGCGACGATGGCGTCGTTCATCGCGTTGCCGACCGTGCTGCCGAACGCGGTGTCCAGCCAGAGCTGGACGTAGGTGGCGCTCGCCGTGGCATCCAGGATGGACTTCAGCGCGGGGTCCTCGACGGCGGCCGCGGCGCCCTTGTCCACCGGCAGGCCGGTGCCCGTCTCGGCGTACCCCTTCTGCACCTCGGTGCTGAGGATGTACTTGAGGAACTCGACGCACTCCGCCGGGGCGTTCTTGGCGCAGGCGAAGCCGTCGCCGCCGCCGAGGGCCGCCTTCGGGTCACCCGCCGAGCCGGACAGCGCCGGCACCGGGAACCAGCCGAGGAACTTCTTGAGCTTCGCCGGGTCCTCCGCGACGGTCTCCAGGGTGCCCTTGTTCCAGTCGCCCATCAGCTCCATCGCGGCCTTGCCGTTGGCGAGCAGGCCGTTGGCGCTGGTCGGGTCGTTCTGGCCCGGCGTGGCGATGAAGTTGTTCTGGAACGGCTTGGTGTCGATGAAGGTCTTGAGGTCCTCGCCCGCCTTCACGAAACACGGGTCGTCGAACGTCAGGTCGACGGAGGCCTTCTTCAGCGTGTCCACCGAGCAGGAACGCAGCGCCATGTTGTACCACCAGTGCGCCGCGGGCCACTTGTCACCGGCGCCGACCGCGATCGGGACGACGTTGATCGCCTTGAGCTTGGTGACCGCGTCGTTGAGCTCCTCGAACGTGGTCGGCGGCGCGGAGATGCCCGCCTGCGCGAACATGTCCTTGTTGTACCAGATTCCCTCGATGCCCATCCGGAACGGCAGCCCGTACTGCTTGCCGTCCACCTGCCAGATCTCGGCCGCGCTCCCGATGTTGCCGACCTCGGTCTTGACCTGCTCGGTGAGGTCCTTGAGGTAGTCGGCCTCCACCTGCTCGCGGATCTCGCCGCCGCCCCACGCCTGGAAGATGTCCGGCGGGTCGCTGGTCAGCAGCGCGGCGGGGAGCCGGGTGCGCTGGAGCTGGTTCGTCTCGATCGCCTCGATCTCCACCTTGACCGTCGGGTGCAGCTTGGTGAAGTCGTCGGCGACCTTCTGCCAGTACGTCTTGCCGGGGCCGTCCTGGGAGGCGTTGTGCCACCAGGTCAGCGTCACGGGGTTCTTGAACAGGTCGCTGGCAGCGGGTTCTTCCTCGTCGCCGCCACCGCCGCAGGCGGCCAGGGCGAGCGCACTGGTCATGAAAATCGCAAGAAAAGCCTTAGCACGGTGCTTGATTGCCATCGATGTCTCCTCGACCGGTCAGTCGCGGTGCTCGGCATTAAGCGAGATTCCTCAGCCGTCGCGATGCGGCCGCATCGCCACGGCGTCCGGTTATGCCGGGGAGTTTTGCAGTCCTTCTTGGCCAGTGTCAATCGTTATCGATATCGGTTTCGAAACGCTCCCGAACCGACTCGCGCGGCCAGCTATCCTCATCCGCGTGGTGTTCCCGCAGCGTGTGAAGATGTCGGACGTGGCCCGCACGGCCGGCGTCTCGGTGGCCACCGTGTCCAAGGTCGTCAACGGCCGCTACGGCGTCGCGCAGGCGACCGTCGCGCGCGTCCAGCAGGTCATCCACCAGCTCGGCTACGAGGCCAGCCTCGGCGCGCAGGGCCTGCGCAGTCACCGCACCAATGTGCTCGGCATCCTGGTCGCCGAGTTCGAGCCCTTCTCCACCGAGCTGCTCAAGGGCGCGTCCAAGGAGGTCGCCGGCACCGGCTACCAGCTGCTCGCCTACTCCTCGGGCGACGGCGGCGGCACGTCGATCGGCTGGGAGCGGCGCTCACTGGCCCGACTCTCCGGCACCCTGATCGACGGCGCGGTGATCGTCACCCCGACCGTGGTCGAGACCAAGCAGGACTTCCACGTCGTGGCCGTCGACCCGCACACCGGCCCGTCCGGCCTGCCGACGATCGACTCCGACAACTTCGCGGGCGCGGTGCTCGCGACGAACTACCTGCTGTCGCTGGGCCACCGCCGGATCGGCCACCTGTCCGGCCGGCCCGACCTCGAGTCGGCGCGGCTGCGCGAGGCCGGGTTCCGCAAGGCGATGGCGGACGCCGGCGTGCCGGTCGACGAGAACCTCGTGCGGATCGGTGGCTTCCGGGTGGAGAGCGCCGCCGGCGCGGCGGCCGAACTGCTCGCGCTGCCGGACCGGCCGACCGCGGTGTTCGCCGGCAACGACCTCTCGGCGATCTCGACGATGGACGTCGCCCGCGGCATGGGCCTGTCGATCCCCGCCGACCTGTCCGTGATCGGCTTCGACAACGTGCCGGAGTCCGCGTCGGTCAACCCGCCGCTGACCACCATCATGCAGCCGTTGCAGCAGATGGGCGCCGAGGCGTTGCGGCTGCTCGTCGACCTGATCGCCGGGGTCGAGCGCGACACGCACATCCGGCTGCCCACGGAGCTCGTCGTGCGGTCCTCCTGCGGCCCAGCGCGCTCATAGCGCACGGGCCGCATACCCCCGTTGGTTGGACCGGATCATTCTTCAGGCGGGCGCTTTATCGCGGCTTTCTCCGTGGCGGACAGCTCGCGGAGCAGCGCACCGACCTCGTCCCGCTCGACCCGGCCGAGCGCGGTGAAGATCTCCACCGACTCGGTCGCGGCCGCCCGGGCCGCCGCCGTCTCGCCGGCCGCCTGCCGGGCCCGGGCCAGGTGGTGCAGCGCCATCGCCAGGCCGACCGGCGCACCCTGCGCCCGGGCCTGCTCGACCGCACCGGTGAACAGCGCCAGGGCCGCGGGCACGTCCCCGCCGGCCAGCGCGACCTCGCCGGCCAGGTCGAAGGCGTCCTTGCGGGCCTGTGCGAAGTGGGCGGCACCGGCCAGCGCCAGCGCCCGCTCCGCATGCGGCCGGGCGCCCGCGAGGTCACCGGCCCGCAGCCGGACCTTCCCGAGGGCGACCTCGACCATGAACAGGTTGAGCGGGTCGTCGACCTCGCGGAGGATCTGCAGCGCCTCCTGGTAGCGCAGCATCATCGGCTCGTACTCGCCGCCGCGGCGCAGCGACTGGGCCAGGCAGATCAGCACGTTGGCCTCCCCCGCCCGGTCACCGGCCGCGCGCAGGACGGCGAGGGCGCGCCCGTACGCCGCCCGCGCCGCGGGCAGGTCCTCGGCCATCTCCAGCAGGAGGTTGCCCAGGGCGAGCTGGGCCCAGCCGAGCTGGACC
>NZ_JBFAIU010000338.1:0-8130 GCF_040654855.1 Asanoa sp. NPDC050611 | reverse complement strand
GTGAACGCGACCAGCAGGAACACGGTCCACTGTGGAACCAGCAGGAGCACGAGGCCGGCCAGGAAGAGACCCCGGCAAAGGATCCCGCCACGCGGCGTCCGGCCGATGCCGGCTCCACGGGCCGGCCCGGCGCGGACCGTGGGGCTAGTCCTCGGCCAGGGCCGCGACGACCGGTAGACGGGCCGCCCGGCGGGCCGGGAGGACCGCCGCGAGCAGGGCCGCCCCCGCCGCCGCGAGCACGATCAGGATGAGCTGCCCGACCGGCACCACCGGCACACCGTGGCCGTAGGTGTCGATCAGGGCGGCCGCCGCCACCCACCCGATGCCGCCGCCCAGGGCCACCCCGCCCACCGCGCCCACGACCGCGATCAGGGTCGACTCCAGGAGCAGCATGCCGCGGAGCTGACGGCGGGACAGGCCCAGCGCGCGCATCGTCGCCGACTCGCGGCGGCGTTCCACCACCGACAGCGACAGCGTGTTGCCGATGCCGAACAGCGAGATCAGCACCGACATGCCGAGCAGCGCGGCGAAGATGCCCAGCAGCTCGTCCAGGGACGCCGCCAGCTCGTCGGCCTCGGCGGCGCGGCTGGTCACCTGGACCACCGGGTACGCCCGCAGCTCCGCGTCCAGTATCCGCCGACCGTCCGTCGTGGACACACCCGGCGACAGGTCGACGAGGATCTCGACCGCCGGGCGCGAGCCGTACGCCGCGGTGAAGGTGGGGTAGGACACGAGCGCCGAGCCGTCCAGCGGGGAGTCGTCGTAGAGCGCCACCACCCGCAGCGGGCCCAGCGCGCCGAGCGGCACCGAACCACCGACGGAAACACCCTGATCGGCGGCGTACGACCGGCTCAGCGCGACCGTCCCCGGCCCGAGCCCGGTCAGCGAGCCCGCGGTCACCTCCGGCCGGATCGCACCGCGCAGCTGGTCCGGCGGCACCGCCGCGACCCGCACCCGCTCCCCCGCCAGCGGCTGCTCCGAGCGCACCTCGGCCACCGTCGCGAACTCCGGGTGCGCGCGCAGGGCCGAGGCGAGCCCGTCCGGCATCCCCGCCCGCATCGACTCGAACGTGCCGTCCGTGCGGGCCCGGTTGAGCGTGAACTCCACCGGGAAGTTCTCCGTCAGCTCTCGGCCGCTCTGGTCCCGCGCGGTGGCCAGCAGCACCGCGAACAGCGACATCAGCGCCACCCCGATCACGAGGGCGAGCGTGGTCGCGGCGGCCCGGCGCGGGTTGCGGCGGGCGTTGGCGACCGCGAGCGCCGGCACCGTGCCGAACAGCCGGGCCGGCAGCCAGCCGACGACCGCCACCGCCCGCGGCACCACCAGCGGGCCGGCCACCACCGCGGCGACGAAGAGCAGCATTCCGCCGCCGAGCACCAGGGGTAGGCCCGGGAAGCCGAGCGGCACGCCGAAGCCGATCGCCAGCAGGCCGGTGACGCCGAGCAGCAGTGCGCCGACGACGCGGGCGGTGCGGCGGCCGCCGGCGACCGCGCGCGGCTCGGCCAGGGCGGCGTCGCGCAGGGCGGCCAGCGGTGGGACCCGGCCCGCGGAGACGGCCGGGACCAGCGCGGAGACCACCGCCACGAACGTGCCGAAGCCGACCGCGACGAGGAACGTGGGCCAGCGCACCACCGGCGTGTGCAGCGGGATGTCGGTGGCGACCAGCTCGCGGCCCCACATCAGGCCGTACCCGATGAGCACGCTCATCACCAGGCCGCCGATCGAGGCGACGATGCCGAGCAGCAGCGCCTCCAGGAGCACGGTGCCGGTGACCTGGCGGCGGGACGCGCCGACCGCGCGGAGCAGGGCCAGCTCGCGCGTGCGCTGGGCGGCGAGGATCGCGAACGTGTTGTAGATGACGAACGCCGACACGGTCACCGCCACGAGGCCGAAGCCGAGCAGGACGGCGACGAAGCCGGTCACGTACTTGCCGGCCTCGACGGCGAGGCGGTCGCGGAGCTGGGCACCGGTCAGCACCGGGTACGCCTCCCCGAGCGCCGCCGACACCCGGTCGCGCAGCACCGTCTCGGACACCCCGGGCCGGGCGGCGACCACCACCTCGGCGAACCGCTCCGTCCCGGTCAGCTCGGTCAGCGCGGCGTCGGTGAGCGCGGCCACCGTCGAGCCGCCGTAGAGCCGGTTGACGCCGAGGTCGAGCACGCCGACGAGGGTCAGCGTGCGGGGCCGGCCAACCGCGTCGAGCACGGTGACCGGGCCGCCGACCGTGAAGCCGGCCCGCGCGACCGTGCTCTTCTCGACCGCCAGCTCGCCCGGCCCGGTCGGCAGCCGGCCGGACAGCAGGTCGTACGCGGCCAGCGACGGCACGTCCGGCACGGACAGCCCGTAGCCGACGTGGCCGTGGTCCATCATCAGCTTGCCGTCCCGGTCGAGCATGCTCAGCCAGGCCGCCATCCGCCCGTCGACCGCCGCGACGCCGTCGACCGCCGCGATGGTCGACACCGTGTCGCGCTCGGCGAGCTGCGCCGCGGGCTCGACCGCCACGTCGACGTTGCGGGCCGAGCGGGCCAGGTCGTCGTAGAAGGCGGCCCGGGCGGTGTCGCCGTAGACCAGCGTGCCGGCGAGGAAACCGACCCCGACCATCACCGCGAAGCCGGTGAGCACGAGCCGGACGGCGTGCGCGCGGAAACCGGTTACCGCGAGGCGAACAAGAGGCCGTTTCACGTCGACCAGTGTGAACACCCGCCACACGCGCCCCGAAACGCCCCGCCTGTCGCCGCCCCGATGCCCCCGCCGGACGGACAATGGCAATGGTTCCCGGTGTCACCTTTGCATACATAGCGATGTTTGCATAAGACTGGAGAGCAGCGAAGGCGAGGGAGGACCGAGTGGGCGCGGGACACGACCACGGCGTACGCGACGCGGGCGCCAAGCACCGCGGGCGCCTCTGGGCCGCTTTCGGGCTCCTCGCCGTCTTCATGGTCGTCGAGGCGGTCACCGCGTTCGCCACGGGCTCGCTGGCCCTGCTCTCCGACGCCGGGCACATGTTCACCGACGTCCTCGGGATCGGCATGGCGCTGGCCGCCATCACCGCCGCCCGGCGCGCGGCGGCCGACCCGCAACGGACGTTCGGGCTCTACCGGTTGGAAGTGCTGGCCGCCCTGGCCAACGCGGTGCTGCTGTTCGGCGTCGCGATCTACGTGCTGGTCGAGGCGGTACGCCGGTTCGGCGACGCACCGGCGGTCAGCACGACGCCGATGCTGATCGTGGCCGGCCTGGGCCTGATCGCCAACATCGTCGCGTTCGGCCTGCTCCGCCGCGGCGCCGAGGAGAGCATCAACGTCCGGGGCGCCTACCTGGAGGTGCTCGGCGACCTGGTCGGCTCCGTCGGCGTGCTGGTCGGCGCCGGGATCATCGCCGGCACGGGCTGGTTCGTGGTCGACCCGCTGATCGCGGTGGCGGTCGGCCTGTTCATCCTCCCCCGCACCTGGAAGCTCGGTCGGGAGGCGGTGCGGATCCTGGTGCAGGCCGCGCCGGGGCATCTCGACGTCGCGGCGATGCGCACCAAGCTCGGGTCGGTGCCGGGGGTGTGCGACGTGCACGATCTGCACGTCTGGACGCTGACCTCGGGCATGGAGGTGGCCTCGGCCCACCTCGGCATCGAGCGCGACGCGGAGGTCGCCACGGTGCTCGCGGCCGCCCGGGAGACGCTGCAGGACGGCTTCGGCATCGAGCACGCCACCCTCCAGGTCGAGCCGGTGGCTGCGACGGGTGACTGTCACACCGCCCGTTGGTGACGGTGGGTGCTTAGGACGGTCTTAACTTTGGTGACCATCGCGGGATATTTGCCCGGGTAAATCCGGGCAAGAGCCGCTAATAGGGCTTTACGGCCCTCCCGCAGAGTAGGGGTCCCTGGGTAGTCTCCAGATCGATCTTCGCAGGCGCGGCACCCCACCGGTGTCCGCGGAGGTCGTCGCCTAATCGCCACGGCGAGCCGGGGAACCACGCACCTGGGGTGCATCCGCGCGAGCGGTAGGGATCACTTTCCGTCCCGAACCCGTCAGCTAACCCGGTCGGCGGCTGACGGAAGGACATGCCCCCAGATGATCGATCCCCCCAGTCATCCGCACATCCGACGACGATGGTTCCGGGTCGTCGCGGTCGTGCTCGCCGGTCTCGTCATCGGGCTCGTGGGCCCGACGGCACCGGCCAGCGCGGACCCCGAGGACGAGGGCGGCACGGCTGAGCTGCGGGACCAGCTCGACAAGGCGAGCCGCGGCTACCTCGACGCCCAGGGCGCGCTGAAGCGCTCGCAGGGCAAGCAGCGGGAGCAGGAGGCGAGCCTCCGGACCATCGAGAAGGACCTGGCGACGCACGTCGAGGCGGTCGCCGAGCTGGGCCGCTCGGCCTATCGCACCGGCCGGCTGAGCCCGATGGCCGCGCTGATCAACAGTGACTCGCCGGAGCGCTTCCTGGAACGGGCCAACGCGCTCGGCATGGTCGCGGCCAACGAGCAGCGGACCATCCGCGGTCTCGAGGAGTCGCAGGCGAAGGAGGCGTCGGCCACCGACGCGATCAAGACGGAGGTACGCGAGCAGCAGCGCCAGGTGGCGCTGATGAAGGCCCGCAAGGACCAGGCGGAGCGGGCGCTGGACGTGGCGGCCAGGCAGCAGAAGGCGGCCGCGGCGAAGGCGTCCCAGAGCGGCGGGTCCGGCAGCAACACGGGCGGGTCCGGCGGGGCCACCGCCACACCGGCGAAGCGCAACAGCGACGGGAGCTGGCCGACCGAGTCGTGCAGCGTCAACGACCCGACCCCGGCCAGCGGCTGCATCACCCCGCGCACGCTGCACGCGCTGCAGCAGGCCAAGGCGGCCGGTTTCACGCACTACGTGTCGTGCTACCGCAGCGGCGGGTCCGGTGAGCATCCGAAGGGCCGGGCGTGCGACTTCGCGGCCGCGAAGGGCGGCTTCGAGGGCGACGCGACCGGTGCCGAGAAGACGTACGGCACGAACCTGGCCAACTACTTCATCCGCAACTCGGACAACCTGGCCGTGCTCTACGTGATCTGGTACCGGCAGATCTGGTTACCCAGCAGTGGTTGGAAGGCGTACAGCGGGGCGGGCGGAGACCCGTCCAGCGACCACACCAACCACGTGCACCTGAGCGTCTACTGAGGTCCCGAAAACCATCCGGGGGTACGCCGCTGGGCGTACCCCCGGATGCGTTCGGTTGTGGACGACCGCGCGGCGCCGAACCGGGAACCTGTCGGCATGACGCTCTCACCGAACTGGCGCAGGACCTTGCTGACGGTGCACGTGGCGACCGCGGTCGGCTGGCTCGGCAGCGACTTCGTGATGCTCGCGCTGGGCATCTCGGGTCTGTCCGGTGGCGACCCCGACGTGGTCTATCCGGCGATGTACCTCGTCGCCCGGGCGGTGTTCGCTCCCCTGAGCTTCGTGGTGCTCCTGGTCGCCGTGCTCAACGGTCTGCTCACCCCGTGGGGGCTGGTCCGGTGGTGGTGGGTCGTCGTGAAGCTGTTCCTGGTCACCCTGATGGTGGTGCTGGTCGTCCTGTCGCTGCTGCCGGGGCTGGCGCTGGCGGCCGATCTGCGCGGCGCGCTGCCCGCCGGCGACCGGGTCAACATGGTGGTGGCGCCGTCGGTGTCGACGACGATGATGCTGGTGGCGACCGTGCTGTCGACCTTCAAACCGTGGGGTCGGACGCCGTGGAGTCGAGCACCTCGCGGAGCCGCTCGGCCAGCGCGTGGTGTGCCTGCCGGGCCGTCCTGAACGCGTACCCGAAGAGCAGGGCCGGCGCGGTCAGCGTGATCGTCACCTCGATGTGCAGGCCGCCGTCGGAGACCGGATAGATCCGCGCACGGTTACGCAGCGTCGTGCCGGGGCGCTGGCGTGCGAGGGTGACCACCTCGGCCGCGCGGGCCCGTGGGCCGTCGGCGGGCCCGGGCGTGTTGACCGCCAGCACGTCGGCCGTGTAGGTGGTGGTGAACCGGAACGGGCCGAACGCCAGCCGGTCGTTGATCACGAAGCTGCGCAACGCGCCGTCCACCGGCCGCACCTCGGTGACCTTGACGATGTACGGGTGGAGCTCGGTGTGCCGGCTGAAGTCGGACAGCAGCCTGACGGCCTCTTCGGGCGCGCAGCCGGCGCGCAGTTCGTAGGTGAAGGTGCCGCTCTTGGCCACGAAGCTCCTCGTCGTCAGTTCAGGTGGTGCAGGGCGGGTGCGGGGAAGGCGTACGGCGCCGGAGCGCTCACCGGCATGATCGACGACCAGAGGCTCAGCGCCACGTCCACGCTGCGCGGGCGGTCGCCCGGCGTGCGGGTCAGGGTGGCCCGGCAGAGGTCGGCGACGGTGCGGGGCAGGCCGGGCACCGCGAGCACCGGCGCCGGGGCGGTGCGCGGGCGGTGTGCGGCCGCCCGGCCCGTCAGCATCTCGTGCAGCAGGAGGCCGAGGGCGAACACGTCGTCGGCGGGCAACCCGGGTGCACCGGCCGGACCGGCGAGGCCGAAGTCGATGATCTTGGCGCCGGCCCGGGTGAGCATGACGTTGCGGGCCGAGACGTCGCGGTGCACCACGCCGCGGCGGTGGGCCACCGCCAGCACGTCGGCGACGGTGGCGGCGATCCGGACCGCCTCCGGCCAGGGCAGCGGGCCACCGACCAGCCGGCCGGCCAGCGCGACGCCGTCGAGCAGCTCGAGCACCACGTAGGGAGCGACCGAGCCGTCCGGCAGCGGCGCGGCGCCGTGGTCGTAGACGCGCGGGACGCTAGGGTGCCGCAGCCGCTCGGTGATCTCCGCCTCGCGCCCGGCGAGGTCGGCGTGCGCCGGCGTGATGACCTTCACGGCCAGCGGGCGCGCGGTCTGGCTGTCGAAGCCGTGGTAGACCGTCGACACGCCGCCGCGCGCGATGGGACCCAGCAGGACGTACCGCCGGAGGATGGTCGTGCCCATCCGCAACCACGCCACGCCCCGGGACTCTTCCGGATCAACCGGGCCCGGGACAAGAGGTCACGGACAGGCTTTAGACATCGATAAGCCTCAGGCGCCGGCGGGTGTGTTGAGGTCGCCCAGGTAGGGCTCCGGGGCCCCGAACAACCCGAGCAGACCGGTGACCCAGAGCTGCCGGTGTACGAACCGGCTGGGCTCGGTGACCACCAGCTTGATGCCGCTCACCTCTGCGGTCTGGAAGCCCGCCACCATCGCGCTGATGCCGACGGAGTCGATGAAGCTCACCAGGCGCAGGTTGAGCTCGATCCGGGTGGGACGATCGTCGGTCAGCGCCGCGGCGATGGCCTCTTTGACCTCGTGGGCGGAGTCGACATCGATCTCACCGCGGGGGGCGATCTCGAGGACTCCGTTGGCACGTCGAGTTGTCACGATCGACAGACTCACGCAACTACCTCCGAGCTCGAACCTCGGTCCGCATCCAGGGGACCTTTCGACAGTACGCGGACCGCGACCGAGAGTATTCGCATCCATCACATGGTCGCCAGCCTTGCGGCCGCGTACTTTCCCCTTTCTCGTATTCCGAAACCGGCATAGCCGGTCAAAACGTGAATATGTGACCTTCGCCTCGCGTGAACAGAACACACGTGTCGAATTCCGGCCGGGGCCAGCGTACCGCACGTGTCGACCGTCACACTGGGTGAGGCGACCGGGACCGTCCACAGTCGGCAGCCGGGTGATCCGGGTCGCATCACGGTGACGATGTGTGGTTTGCGCCGCCCAGCGGGCGGGCACTGACCAGATGCCGGACGCCTGTGCGTCCGAAGTGGCAGGTTCGGCGACCGAGGAGGAGAGCAAGGATGTTCGGGACCAACCTCATGGACCGCCGGAGCAGGACCGAGCGGATCGCCGACGACGCGTGGGACCACCTACGGTCGTTCGTCGACTCGGCGCGGTCCGCCGGGCGGCACACGGCCGGCCTGGCGGGCGACGCGGGCGGCGCCGTGACCGGCGTCGTCGGTGGCGCGGCGACCGCGGTCGGCGGCGCGGCGAACGTCGTCGGTGGCGCGGCGGACGAGGCCCGCCGGCGGGCCAGCCTGGCCTTCGACGCCCTCGCCGGGCGCCGGATGCCGACGCCGTGGACCCTCGTCATCGCGGTGGCCGCGCTCGGCGCGGCCTCGAGCTGGCGGTCCCACCAGCCGGCAGTGTC
>NZ_JBFAIU010000337.1:0-8137 GCF_040654855.1 Asanoa sp. NPDC050611 | reverse complement strand
AACAGCTCGGGCACGTCGGGGATCGGCGGGAACCGCAGCAGCCGGAAACACGTCGTCGCGGCCTCCGGCGCGGTGACCGACCACGGCGCCCAGGCGCTCAGCACCCGCCGGGCCTCCGCGATGTCCCAGACCATCATCCCGGCGTACGCCGTCTCGATGGGAAACAGGGTGAACTCGATCGCCGTGACGACGCCGAAGTTGGCCGCGTTCCCGCCGCGCAGCGCCCAGAAGAGGTCCGGGTGGTGCTCCGCGTCGGCACGGACAATGGTGCCGTCCGCGGTGACCAGCTCCACGGCGGTCACGGTGTTGGCCGCGAGGCCGTGGGCGCGGGCGTACCAGCCGAGCCCGCCGCCGAGCAGGTAGCCGACGACTCCCGCGTCGGTGCTCGAGCCGTGCAGCGCGGCCAGGCCCTGTTCGGCGGCCTTCTCGACGACCGGCAACCAGACGTCGCCGGCGTGCACCCGCGCGGTGCGGCCGTTGATCTCGATGCCCTTGAGTTCCGACATCCGCATCAGCACCGTGCGGGACAGGTCGACGCCTTCGAGCGGGTGCGCGTTGTGCCCGGTGCCGAGCGGCGCGACCCGCAGGCCGGCCCGCGCGGCGGCACGGACCACGGCGGCCACCTCGTCGACGGTGCGCGGAAAGACGACCGCGGCGGGCCGGATGTCGACGGCCAGCGCCCAGGTCGTCCGCGCCTGCTCGTACCCCTCGTCGTCCGGCAGGTAGACGCCACCGCCGGCTAGTCCCTTATCGATGTTCACTTCTCGCTCCCCCGTCACGTACACCACAAGCTTGGTCCTTCTCATTCTGAGAGTAACCCCGAGGCGAGCCCTGTCAGGCCGTCGTGACGGGGATCTCGTGGGTACGCGAAGCGGCCGCGCGCGTGCTATGACCTCAACACACCCCTGTGCGACAAGGAGAGCCCCGCATGCGATTCGGACTGGTCGGCTACGGGTTCGGCGGCCGCTACTTCCACGCACCACTGCTCGCGTCGGCCCCCGACATCGACTTCGCCGGCGTGGTGACCCGGTCGCCGGACCGCCGGGCCGAGCTCGGGAAGGAGCATCCCACCGCCGCGGCCTACGACTCGCTGCGGGCGCTCGCCGCCGACGGTGTCCAGGCCGTCGCGATCTCGACCCCGGCCGACACCCACGCGCCGCTGGCCCTCGAGGCGATCGGGCTCGGGATGGCGGTCGTCGTGGACAAGCCGTTCGCCCTCGACGCCGCCGAGGCCCGCTCCGTGATCGAAGCGGCCGAGCAGGCGGGGGTCGCGCTCAGCGTCTACCAGAACCGGCGCTGGGACTCCGACCTGCTGACCGTGCGGCGCCTGATCGACACCGGCGCACTCGGGGACGTCAGCCGGCTCGAGTCACGGTTCGAACGCTTCGCACCCGACCCGGGCCCGCCCGCGGCCGGCGGCGGCACCCTGCGCGACTTCGGTGCACACCTGGTGGACCAGGCGCTGTTGCTCTTCGGGCCGGCTGAGCACGTGTACGCGCGAATGACGGCCCGCGACGACGACTTCTTCATCGCCATCCACCACGCCGGCGGTGCCCATTCGCAGCTCTCGGGCAGCTGGGTCCAGGGCGCTCCCGGTCCACGGTTCCGCGTCACGGGCACGACCGGCACGTACATCGTCGACGGGATGGACGGCCAGGAGGCCCACCTCGTCGCCGGACGCACACCCGCCACCGAGGGCGACCGGTGGGGCACCGAACCGGAGCACCGCTGGGGCCACATCTACCGCGGCGGGCCGGGCGAGCCGGTGCCGACCGAACGCGGCCGCTGGGACACCTACTACCCGGCCTTCGCCGCCGCCGTCCGCGACGGCACACCGGTCCCCGTCGACCCCTGGGACGTCCTCCGCACCACCGAGGTGCTGGACGCCGCCCGGGCCAGCGCCGCGGCCGGCACCACCACCAGACTCTGAGTTGTGACAAACGACCTCGACCAACTAGAAGCAGCTTTCGCGGGTACGCCGTTGGCCGGCCTGACGATCGGCCACGGCCCGGCAGGCACCGTCCTCCTCCCGCACGTCGACCCTGACCGGCTGCACGAGGTGTGGCAGGCGGCCGACGCGCTGGCGCCCGCTGTCGGGCGCCGGCCCATCCTGGTCACCGACGACTTCGACGACGCGCTGCGAATGTGGCCCCAGCCGCAGCCGGGTCCCTCGGACTCGGAGTTGCGCGCGTTCGCCGAGGCGGCCGAGGGTTCCGATCCCTGGGCGGCCTACCGCCACTACAGCGAGGACGACCATGTCGACGAGGGCGGGGCCAAGTATTACGCACGCAACCGGTCCGTGGACCTGACGGCGCTGGTGTCGGACGTCGCGCTGCCGACCACCCGCCCGGAGTTCGAGCGGGAGCTCTACGACCGGCTGCTGGCGGACGGGGACCTGCATGCCCAGGTGCTGGACAGCGTGCGGTACGTGACGCAGACCGACTACTGGTACACGCCCGACAGTGTCCTGCTCATGCTGGTGCCCACCGACGACGTCCGCGGCTCCGGTTACTGGGTGGACTTCTGGGGCGCGCTCACCCGGGACTACCAAGTAATGCTCGCCGAAGTGCTGGCGCAATGGCGGCAGCGGTGGGACGCCCGCCTCGTCGCTTCCTGGGGCACCATGCTGCAGTTCCAGGTCGGTCGCCGCCCGACACCGGGTGACGACGCGTGGAGCGCCGCCGGCCAGCTCAAGGCCCTCGCCCCGAACCTCGAGCTCCGCCGGTGGGAGGTCGCCGTCGCCTTACCGGCCGGCGACGCGTGGTTCGTCCACAGCCGACCGTGAGCTGCGCAGCTTCCGCGCGAGGGCGCTGATCATCACCGCTGCGGCCAGGAGGTGCAGCCCGACCAGGGTGGCCGTGGTGGCGGCGTTCGCCCCGATCACGAGCGGCGGGACCAGCGAGAGAGCGGTCAGCGCCACCGCCGTCCACACGAACCGTTCCGCGGGGCGGGCGCTCCAGCGGCGCAGCACGGCGGCGATGACGACGCCCACGACCGAGAAGAGGCCGGTCAGCACGGCGATGCCGGGCAAGGGGATCGTCTCGCCGCCGTCGGGGACCTCGAAGTCCACGCCGACGGCCCGGGCAAGCGCGGCGGTGAGGGTGGTGACCACCATCGCCGCCAGCGTGGCGAGGAGGCCCGTGACGGCGAGCTTCATCGCCCGTCCGCCGGGAGGCGCGCCGGCAGGCCGAGGCGCGGGAACCGGTCGGCGTGGAACGTGACGATCTCGGTGATCGCCCCGCCGCTGAGGCGCAGGACGTCGACCGTCAGCGGCAGGTAGGCGTCCTGCCCCTCTTGCCACTGGTAGACGGCGACGGCCGGCTGCCGGTTCGCTGACGTCGGCATGGCTCGCAGACCAGCCATGCCCTCGAAGCCGCTCTCCTTCCAGTCCTTCACCACCGCGTCGCGGCCGACGCACAAACCAGGCGTGGGTGGCATCGAGCAGCGGACGTCGTCGCGCAGCAGGTCGGCGATCGCGTCGACGTCCGTGGCCACGCTGGCTTCGGTGTAGCGGCGCACCAGTTCCCGCGTCGCCGCGTCCTCCGAACCGCCGCCGGTCCAGTCCTGTCGCTCGGCGGGCAGGTGCTCGCGCATGCCGGCACGGGCCCGCTGCAGCGCGCTGTTCACCGAGTTGACGGAGTCGCCGAGGAGCTCCGCGACGTCCTTGGCCGGCCAGCCGAGCACGTCCCGCAGGATGAGCACGGCCCGCGGGCGCGGTGCGAGATGCTGGACCGCGACGACGTACGCCAGCTCGATCGTCTCCCGCGCGACCGCGACGGTCTCCGGTTCGTCCGCGCCGCCCGCGGGCAGCTCGTCGAGCAGCCGGTCCGGGTACGGCTGCAGCCACCGCACCTCGCCGCCGGTCGCGGGCTCCGGGCGGCTCCGGGCGAGCAGGTCCAGGCAGGCGTTGGTGGCGATCCGGTACAGCCAGGCCCGGAACGTCGACCGCCCCGCGAAGGTCTCCCGCCGCCGCCACGCCCGCAGGAACGTCTCCTGCACGGTGTCCTCGGCGTCTTCGAACGACCCGAGCATCCGGTAGCAGTGCACGTGCAGCTCCCGCCGGTGCCGCTCCGCCAAGCCCGTGAACGCCGGTTCGTCGACCTCGGCCAGCCGCATGTCCCCACCCATCACGTCATCCTTCCGCCTCGCTCGTGTGCCGTCGTAGGTATGACGGCCGGCGGCGCGAGAACTCATCACCAGGGGCCGCGATCGACCGTCTACTATCGCAACCGTGCGAGTTCATAGGCGACTGACGATTGTCATGGCATTGATCCTCGGCCTGCTGGCGCTGCCCGCGAACCCAGCGCAAGCCGCCTACTACAACACGTACACCGACATCGCCAGCACTCCGAACACGAGCTGCTGCACCGGCGTCCAGGGTTTCGCCGCCGGGTCCACGTACCTCTACTCGATCAAGAACCACACCAACTACGACGACCTGTCGGTCATCTACCGCGTGCACAAGACCACCGGCGAGCGGGTGCTGATGACGAACGGCACCAACAACACGTCGACCAACCCGTGGCTCGGGCACGCGAACGACATCACGATCGTCGACATCGACGGTGCGCACCACATGTTCGTCGTCACCATGAACGCGACCGGCGCGCAGCTCGTGCGGCTGCGCTACGACGGCACCACCTACTACCACGCCGGGTCGTACCAGCTGCGGCTCAACGGGGCCGTCGCGGCGCCGTCCGGGGTCCATCGCGTCGCGGTCACGAGCACGACGATCACGTTCATGTTCAAGAGCGGCCGGACGGTCTACAACGGCAGTCTCCCGCTGCGCGCCTCCTCCGGGACCATCAACCTGACCAAGGCGTTCGACCTGCAGGTCGAGGGCGCCCTCGTCAACGGCGCGCCGGTGCCGGACCTGACGACGTTCGCCAACCAGGGCTTCTTCTACGACGCGGCCAAGAAGGTCCTCTACTACCCGCTGACCAAGGACAACCGCAGCATCGTGCTGGTCTACCGCAACGTCTCGCCGACGACGACCGGCACCGCGCCCGCGGCCGGCGACCTCTCGTTCCGCATCACGTCGTCGGCCTACACGACCTTCGAGATCGAAGGCGTCGGGATCAGCGACGGCAAGCTGTACTTCAACACGAACCGGGCGAACTCGAGCGGCTCCCACGACGGGGTCCACGTGTTCAACGGCTACGTCGCGGCCTGACTAGTAGCGGCGGCGCCGGAGCGCGACGACGACCGCGGTCGGGATGATCACCGCGAGCACGGCGAGGGCGACCAGCGAGACCACGGGCCACCCGGCGGGTTCTGGAGGCGCGGGGCGGGCGGTCTGGCCTTCGGCCGAGGGCGCGAAGGCCAGCACGGTGACGACGATGACGGCGACCGCGATGGCGCCGGCCCGGAGCAGCCGGCGCAGCACCGCGGCACGCTCGGTGGGCTGCGACACGGCGAGCCTTCCGGTGGGCGTCCGGGTACGTCCACACGGTAGCCAGCCGTACGCCGGATCGACGCTCATTTAACAGTCATCTAATCCAGACTTGCGAATACGCTATTCCATGGTGACTTCACCGCGTGGCCATCCAGCCGTCGCCCGCCGCCGGTAGGACAGGGACCGACAACACGTCCCCATCGGAGGGAGCCCTCCCTTGTCCGCACCGAACTGGAGCCGGCGTGGCCTGCTCGGCGCCGCCGCGGCCCTCGGCACCACGGCCGCGCTCGGCGGCGCCCCCGCGCTCGCCGGCGGCGCCCCCGCGCTCGTCCGCCGCGGCCGTCCCGTCCTCACCCACGGCGTGCAGGCCGGCGACGCGGTCGGCGGCGCCGCCAACATCTGGACCCGCGCGGACCGCGCCGGCCGCATGATCGTCGAGGTCAGCGACAGCCCGGACCTGCGGCACGCGCGCACCGTGCTCGGACCGCTGCTCGGCCCCGGCACCGACTTCACCGGCCGCGCCAAGGTGCGCGGCCTGCGTACCGGCGACAAGACGTTCTACCGGGTCCGGGTGGTCGGCGACCACGGCGCCGAGAGCGAGCCGCTGACCGGGTCGCTGACGATGCCCGGCGGCAAGGACGGCGTCTCGTTCGTCTGGACCGGTGACATCGCCGGCCAGGGCTGGGGCATCAACCCGGACATCGGCGGCATGCGGATCTTCGAGGCGATGCGCCGCGTGCGGCCGGACTTCTACCTGTGCAGCGGCGACACCGTCTACGCCGACGGCCCGCTGACCGAGTCCGTGACGCTGGCCGACGGGCGGGTGTGGCGCAACGTGGTCACCCCGGAGAAGAGCAAGGTCGCCGAGACGCTCGCCGAGTACCGCGGCCAGTTCTCCTACAACCTGCTCGACGCCAACGTGCGCCGGTTCTTCGCCGAGGTGCCGCAGCTCAACCAGTGGGACGACCACGAGGTCACCAACAACTGGTACCCGGGCGAGATCCTCGACGACGCCCGCTACACCGAGAAGCGCGTCGACGTGCTGGCCACCCGCAGCCGCCAGGCCTTCTACGAGTGGACGCCGATCACGCCGGGACCGGTCTACAAGAAGGTGTCGTACGGCCCACTGCTCGACGTCTTCATCCTCGATATGCGGACCTTCAAGGACGTCAACGACGGCAACGTGTACGCGGACCGCAGGCGCGGCCTGCTCGGCGAGCCGCAGCGCCGCTGGCTGACCGAGGAGCTGCGCAGGTCGAAGGCGACCTGGAAGGTAATCGCCAACGACCTGCCCCTCGGCCTGGTCGTGCCGGACGGCGCCACCGCGCAGGAGGGTGTCGCGCAGGGCGACCCGGGCGCGCCGCTCGGCCGCGAGCTGGAGTTCGCCGGCATCCTGAAGGACGCGCACCGGCACGGCGTCAAGGGCATCGTGCTGGTGACCGCGGACGTGCACTACACGGCCGCGCACCACTACGACCCGGCGCGGGCGGCGTTCGACGACTTCACGCCGTTCTGGGAGTTCGTCTCCGGCCCGGCCAACGCGGGCGCGTTCGGCCCGAACGCCCTGGACGGCACGTTCGGCCCCACGGCCGCGTTCGTGCACGCTCCGCCGGTGGCCAACACCTCGCCGCTGGACGGCTTCCAGCACTTCGGGGAGATCCGCATCGACGGCCGCAGCCGCGACCTGACCGTCAAGCTCCGCGACATCGACGGCGCCGTCCTGTGGAGCCGGACGCTCCGGAACATGTGACCTAGCGGACCCTCCCGAAGATCCGAACGGTCGCGCAGACTCGGACCGGCGACCGTGCTCTCCGGCCGCCGGTCCGAGCTCAGGAGGACTTGCACATGTCCCTCACATCCGATCTCCAGCAGATCACCGACGCCAACGCCACCGGTCGGCAGCCGGTCGTCTTCGTACACGGTCTCTGGCTGCTCCCGACCAGCTGGGACCGGTGGGCGACCCTGTTCGCCGAAGCCGGCTACGCGCCGGTCGCCCCCGGCTGGCCCGACGACCCCGACACCGTGGCCGAGGCCAACGCCCACCCCGAGGTGATGGCCGGCAAGAGCGTCGGCCAGGTCGCCGACCACTTCTGCGAACTGATCGGCAAGCTGGACCGCAAGCCCGCCATCATCGGCCACTCGTTCGGCGGCCTGCTCACGCAGATCAGCGCCGGCCGCGGCCTGTCCGCGGCGTCGGTCGCCATCGACCCGGCGCCGTTCCGCGGCGTGCTGCCGCTGCCGTTCTCGACGCTGCGCTCGGCCGCGCCCGTGCTGGGCAACCCGGCCAACTACCACCGCGCGGTGCCGCTGACGTACGACCAGTTCCGCTACGCGTTCGCCAACGCGGTCAGCGAGGACGAGGCACGGTCGCTCTACGCCGAGTTCGCGGTGCCGGCGCCGGGCGAGCCGCTGTTCCAGGGCGCGTTCGCCAACCTCAACCCGTGGACCGAGGTCAAGGTCGACACCGAGACCGCCGAGCGCGGCCCGATGCTGGTCCTCTCGGGCGAGAAGGACCACACCGTGCCGCACGCGATCGCGCACGCGTCGTACGAGCGGCAGGCCCGCAACACGCACGCGGTCACCGAGTTCGCCGAGGTGGCCGGCCGCGGCCACTCGCTGACGATCGACAGCGGCTGGCGCGAGGTCGCGGACACCGCCCTCGCGTTCGTCCGGCGCTTCGTCTAGAACTCTTCCCAGGTAGCCGGGTCCTGTCGCACGGGCACGCCGACGTCGAGGGCCGTG
>NZ_JBFAIU010000336.1:0-8149 GCF_040654855.1 Asanoa sp. NPDC050611 | reverse complement strand
GAGCCCGTACGCCCGAGCCTGCTGGTCCTCGATCTCGACCGCTTCAAGCAGGTCAACGACGCCCTCGGCCACGACATCGGCGACCAGCTCCTGGTCGCGGTCGCCGGGCGGCTGCCCCGGGTGGACCCGAAGACGGGCGTGGCGGCGCGGCTCGGTGGTGACGAGTTCGCGATCCTGGCCCGCACCGACGACCCGCGGGGCCTCGCCGAGGCGGTGGTCCGCAACCTCAACCAGCCCGTCTACCTCGAGGGCCTGCGGGTCGACGTCACCGCGTCGGTGGGCGTCGCGACCGACGACGGCGAGGGTTTCAACACGCTGCTGCGGCACGCGGACGTCGCGATGTACGAGGCGAAACAGCACGGCGACACCATCGCCACGTACGACGTGCGGGCCGACCGGGCCAGCCCGGCGCAGCTGCGCCTGCTGGCCGACCTCCGGCGCGCGCTCGAGGTCGACGACGTGGCCCGGCTGCGGGCGCACTACCAGCCCCAGGTGTCATTGAGCACCGGCGAGGTCGAGGGCGTCGAGGCGCTGCTGCGCTGGAACCACCCGCAGGTGGGGCCCGTCAGCCCCGAGGACATCGTCGGCCTGGCGGAGCACACCCCGGTCATGGTGATGCTGACCCGGCGCATGATCGACCGGGTCACCGCGCAGGTCGCGGCGTGGAACGAGGCCGGCGTCCCGCTGCGCGCGTCCCTCAACGTCAGCACCCGTGACCTCTACAGCGAGGAGCTGATCGACCACCTCGCCGAGCGGATCGCGTACCACCGGATCCCGCCGGGCCAGATCCAGATCGAGCTGACCGAGAGCGCGATCCTCGCGGACGTCCGCCGGGCCCAGGCGCCGCTGCGCCGGATCGCGGACCTCGGCGTCACGATCTGCCTGGACGACTTCGGCACGGGCTACTCGTCCCTGCAACACCTGCGCCGCCTGCCGATCAGCGAGATCAAGATCGACCGGTCGTTCATCGCGGGCATGGCGCACAACCGCGACGACGCCGCGATCGTCCGGTCCACGATCGAGCTCGCGCGGTCGCTGCACATCCGCACGGTCGCCGAGGGCGTCGAGGACGACATCACCCACAAGCTGCTCGCCAACGCGCGCTGCGACCTGGCCCAGGGCTTCCACACGGCCCGCCCGATGCCGGGCGACGAACTGCCGGCGTGGCTGTCGGCCCGCGCCGCGCGCGACCGCGCGGCCTAGAACCGCGCGAAGTAGTCGCGGAGGTGGTGGATCAGCCCGTCCCGGACGCGGAAGATCTGCACGAGCGACATCCGCGCGCCGGACCGCAGCGCGGTGTCGATCTCGGCGACGAACACGTCGGGATCGCCGGTGGTGTGCAGCGTGAACGACGTGCCGGCGGGGTCGACGGGATCGTCGCCGGCGGACGGCATCCGCGCGTACGCGGCGGCCATGCCGGCCCGGATCGCGTCCCGCCCGGCCAGCCGCCGCGCGAACACGTCACCGTCGCCGGCGAGCGGCGCCTCGTAGACACCGTCCGGCGTGAACAGCGCGGCCAGCGCGTCAGGATCCCGCGACATCGCTCCGGCATGGACGTACCGCTGGAAGATCTCCTGTGGATTCGTCACAGCGGACGATGGTCCCAGCACGGAGACCCGGCGCCAAGGCCCGGCCCCGATGTCTCGTCACATGCGCAGGTGGTCCCAGTCCAGGATGCCGGCGCCCAGGTCGCGGACCGTGGCCAGCAGGCCGAGGCGGGCGCGGCGCAGGTCCGGGTCCTCGGCCATCACGTACACCTCGTCGAAGAAGGTGTTGACCGGCTCCGTGATCTTGCCCGCGGCGGACAGGAACGCGACCAGGTCGGGGCCCGGGACCTCGACCGTGCGGACCACCTCGTCGAGGCGGCGCTCCGCGGGCTCGACCAGCGCGGCCGCGTCGTAGTCCGCCGGCGTGCCCGCCGGGACGATCCGGCGTGCCCGCTGGATCGCCTCCACCAGCGCCCGGAAGCGCTCGTCCTTGACCAGCTCGTCGAGCTGGTGCAGCAGCTGGTCCACCAGCGCCGGGCGGTCCGCGTGCGGCAGCACCGCGCGGACCCGGTCGATCGGCTGGCCCTCCTCGACCAGCACCTGCTCCAGCCGGCGGGTGAGGAACTCGCCCGTGTCGGCAAGCACCTGCGCGGGCACCTCGACCGGCTGCAGCGCCGCCGCGGCGGACAGGGCCTCGGTCAGGCTCACGGGCACGAGGCCGCCGCGGTGCACCGCGAGCAGACCCAGCACCGCCCGGCGCACGGCGAACGGGTCGCTGCTGCCCGTCGGCAGGCCGACCGTCGCGGCCATGCCGGCGACCAGGTCGAGCCGGTCCGCCAGCGACAGCACCGCGCCCGGCACGTGCGACGGCACCGCGTCGCCGGTGTTGCGGGGCAGCTCGCTCTCGAAGACCGCCTCGGCGACCGCGGCCGGCTCGCCGGCGTGCGCGGCGTAGTCCCGGGCCATCACACCCGCCAGGCTGGTCATCTCGGTGACGAGCTGGGCGGCCAGGTCGAACTTGACCAGCTCGGCCGCCCGGCCCAGGGTGTCGCGGTCGTGGCCGCCCAGCGCGAAGGAGGTCGCCAGCGTACGGGCCAGCGTGCTGATCCGGGCCGCCCGGTCCGCCATCGACCCGAGCTTGTCGGTGAACGTCAGCCGCTCCAGGCGCTCCCGCATCGCTTCGAGCGGCGTGTCCCGGTCGGCGCGGTAGAAGAAGGCCGCGTCCTCGTACCGGGCCCGCAGCACCGCCTCGTTGCCGGTGCGCACCAGGTCCTCGTCGATGTCGCCGTTGGCCACCGTGACGAAGTAAGGGAGCAGACCGCCGTCGGCGCCGCGCACCGGCAGGTAGCGCTGGTGCTTGCGCATCACCGTGGCGAGCACCGCCTCGGGCAGGCGCAGGTAGCTTTCGTCGAACCGGCCGAGCAGCGGGGTCGGCTGCTCGATCAGGTAGGTGACCTGGTCGATCAGCGCGCGCTCGCCCTCGACGTCGATCTCACCGCCGACCGTGGCGGCCAACCGCTGCGCCGCGGCCACGATCTCGGTGCGGCGCTCGTCGGGGTCGGCGACGATGCCGTGCGCCCGCAGGGTGTCGAGATGCATCTCGGCGCTGTTGACGGTGACGACCGGCGTCTCGGCCGTGCGGTGCACCCGGGTGTCCCGGCCGGAGGCCAGCGTGGAGACGGCGAACGGCACGACCTCGTCGCCGCGCAGGGCCAGCAGCCAGCGGATCGGGCGGGTGAACGACAGGGCGGGGTCGTTCCAGCGCATGTTCTTCGCGGAGCGCAGCGTGGTGACCACCTTGGCCAGCACGTCGGCCAGCACCTCGGCGGCGGGCCGGCCCGCCTCGTGCTTCACGACCGTCACGTGTGCCACGCCGTTGACGTCCTGCTGCGCCAGGTCGCCCAGCTCGACGCCCTGCGACCGGGCGAAGCCCCGCACGGCCGGGGTCGGCTCGCCCGCGGCGTCGTACGCGGCGGAGACCTTCGGCCCGCGAACCGTGCGGACGTGGTCCTGCTCCCGGTCGGCGACCGCGTCGACCACGGCGACGATGCGGCGCGGGGTGGCCAGCACCGTGATCTCGCCGTGTGCCAGCCGGGTGCCGGCCAGGCGCTCGGTCAGCTCGCGGCGGACCTGCTCCCGGGCGGCGCGGGCCTCGGCGGGCGGCATCTCCTCGGTGCCGACCTCGAAGACGAGCTGCCGCAGGCCGGGCGAGCCCTCGACGGCCGCGGGCACGTCGGCGGCCGGGGTGGGCGGGGTGACGCCCAGCGGGTGGCCGAGCTCCTCCCGGCGGGCGATCCAGAGCTTGGCGACCTCGCCGGCCAGCCGGCGCATCCGGCCGAACTCGGCGGCCCGGTCGGAGGTCGACACGGCGCCGCGGGAGTCGAGCACGTTGAACGCGTGCGAGCTCTTCAGTACATAGGTGTGCGCGGGCACCGGCAGGCCGGCGTCGACCATCCGCTGCGCCTCGGCGGCGTACTGGTCGAGCAGCAGGCGGTTGGTCGCCACGTCGGCGTCGTTGAGGTAGTAACGGGACATCTCGTACTCGGCCTGCCCGAAGATCTCGCCGTAGCTGACCCCGGGTGCGTACTCGATGTCCTTGAAGTGCCGCACACCCTGGAGCGCCATGATGATGCGCTCCATGCCGTAGGTGATCTCCACCGACGGCGGGTCAAGGTTGACCCCACCGGCCTGCTGGAAATAGGTGAACTGGGTGATCTCCAGGCCGTCGAGCCAGACCTCCCAGCCCAGGCCCCAGGCGCCGAGCGCCGGCGAGGCCCAGTTGTCCTCGACGAACCGCACGTCGTGCGCGGCGACGTCGATGCCCAGCGCGGCCAGGCTGCCCAGGTAGAGCTCCTGCGAGTTGCAGGGGTCCGGCTTGAGGATCACCTGCATCTGGGTGTGCGTCTGGATCCGGTTGGGGTTCTCGCCGTAGCGCGAGTCGTCGGGCCGCACCGAGGGCTCGACGTAGACCACCCGCCACGGCTCGGGGCCGAGCACCCGCAGGAACGTCGCGGGGTTGAGCGTGCCGGCACCGACCTCGGTGTTCGTCGGCTGGACCGTGAGGCAACCCTGGTCGACCCAGTAGGCGGAAAGCCGGGACAGGGCGTCCTGCATGGTCAGCATCGATGACTCCTTGATGGGGATTTGTCCCCAACGAGTCTACTGATCGGCACCGCTGGGGCCGGTGGGGCCGGTGGTGCCCCCGGTCGGATTCGAACCGACACTGTCGGAGGTTTGAGCTCCGTGCCTCTGCCATTGGGCTACGGGGACCGCGGATGTTGACCACCGCGAGGATGAAGCGCACTCAGCCTACCTACTACGCTAAGGAGCGCGACACCGGACAGGCCGGTCGCGGTTGCAACCTGGGGAGAGGCTTCGTGGGCGAGTCGCAGACTGCCGAACGTCGGCGCGTGCTGGTCGCCGAGGACGAGGCGCTGATCCGGCTCGACCTCTCGGAGATGCTCATCGAAGAGGGTTACGACGTGGTCGGCGAGGCCGCCGACGGCGAGACCGCCGTGCGGCTGGCCGAGGAGCTCAAGCCCGACCTCGTCATCCTCGACATCAAGATGCCGATCATGGATGGCCTCGCCGCCGCCGAGCGGATCGCCGGCGGGCGGATCGCCCCGGTCGTCATCCTGACCGCGTTCAGCCAGCGCGACCTGGTCGAGCGGGCCCGCGCCGCGGGCGCGATGGCCTACCTGGTGAAGCCGTTCCAGAAGAGCGACCTGGTGCCCGCGATCGAGATCGCCCTCTCGCGGTACGCCGAGATCAGCTCCCTCGAGTCGGAGGTGGCCGGGCTGGCCGACCGGCTCGAGACCCGCAAGAGCGTCGAGCGCGCCAAGGGCGCGCTGATGACCACCTACGGGATGACCGAGCCGCAGGCCTTCAAGTGGATCCAGCGCACCGCGATGGACCACCGGATGACGATGCGCGAGGTCGCCGACCGGATCGTGGCCGAGGGCGCCGGCGGCTCCGCGGCCGCCGAGACCCCCACCGACGCGAGCTAGGCCGCCGGATGCGCGCGACGGCCCGGCTCGTGCTCGTTGCGCTGCTCCTCGCACTGGCCGGCTGCGACGCGGCGGAGCCGCCGCCACCACCGGCGCCACTTTCTCCACAGTGGAAGCAGCTGACCCTGCCCGTGCCGCCGGGCCCACCCGGCCGGGTCCTCGTCCGGGACGCGATCCGGTGCGGGCAGGCGTGGTACGTGGCCGGCGGCGTGCGCACACCGGCGGGGGACACCCGGCCGGCGCTCTGGCGCACCACGGACCCCGCGGCCGCGACCGGCTGGACGGCGGCGCCGGTCGACACGGTCAACGACTACTACGCCATCCGTAGCGTGATCTACGCGCTCGGCTGCCGCGCCGGCCTGGTCGCCGCGATCGGCGCGAAGAGCGGGGGAGCGCACGGCAACCCGCGGGTGCGCACCTTCTACGCCCGCACCGACGGCACGCTCGTGGCGGTGCCGTCCACGGACTTCGAGTTGTACGGCGGCGGCCGCCAGGTCAGCGTCAACCGGATCGCCGGCGGCGGCCCGGGCGGCTGGCTGATCGCGGGCAACCGGGCGGGCGGCGCGACCGTGTGGACGTCGCCGGACGCCACCGAGTTCACCATCCACGAGGACCTGGCGCCACTGGCCAACTCGCCCGACCTGATCACCACCTCGGGCGACACGGTCGCGGTGCCCACCGGCTGGGTGGTCACGGGTGGCGGGCGTGCGCGCGACCGGATCGACCGGGATCCTTACGTATGGACCTCTGCCGATGCGGCCGCGTGGACCCGCGTCCCACTCCCTGGAACGCCCGAGGACGAACAGACACAGCGCATCGCCCGTACCCCCGACGGCCTGGTCGCCCTCGGCACCGCCGGCACGGCGTTCGCGGCCTGGCGCGGCGACCTGACCGGCGCCGCCGGTTGGTCCGGCGCGACGAAGTTCGGCGACACGGGCACGGGGGCGGTCGCCGGGGTCGACGGCTTCGCGATGCTCGAGGCGGCCGGGCGGCTGGTCGTCGCGACCGTCGGCGCCGAGGGTCATCGGTTGTGGACGGGCGACCTGCGTGGTAACGACTGGCACAGCGTGGCCACCCCTGTCCAGGTCGGACCCGGCGGTGACACCGCCGTTTCCGTGGGCGGAGCCGGAGACATCCTCCTCTTGCTGACCGACGACGGCAGCGACAGCGGCATTTGGGTCAGCCAATTCCCAACGGCGTGACCTCGGCGTACGACCGTCGACTGTGACACCAGGCGAGCCAATTCCGACACCCTAAGTAACGGTTGCGTCAACGCGCCTAGTGAGGCCTTACGTTGGTCGCTGTAGTGGGATAACGTCCCGGCCCAGACCGGGTGAACGGTCCGGTTCGTCGTTGCAACCTCCCGGCCCGCGACGGCGGGCTGATGGATGGAGAAGGGGCTTCAGCCTTGAGGCAGATTTTCGTACGCGCTATCGGCGGTGTCGCTCTCGCGGCACTCGTCATGGGCGGCGCGGCTGCATGTAAGCAGGACGAGGGCGGTTCCGGCAGTTCCGACGCGAGCAAGGTGTGCGACCTCAAGATCGGCTTCTTCGGCGCGCTCTCGGGCGCTGACGCTGGTCTCGTGACACCCGGCAAGCAGGCCGCCGACATGGCCGTCAAGCAGTACAACGCCGAGCACGCCGACTGCAAGGTCTCGATCCAGGCCTACGACTCGCAGGGCAAGCCGGAGCTCGCCGGCGGTCTGGCCACCAGCGCCGTCAACGACGCCAAGGTCGTCGGCATCGTCGGCCCCGCGTTCTCCGGTGAGTCGGAGACCGCGAACCCGACCTTCCAGCAGGCCGGCCTCCCGGTCATCACCCAGTCGGCCACCCGGCCGAGCCTGTCCGAGCAGAGCTGGAAGATCTTCCACCGCGGCGTCGGCAACGACTTCTCGCAGGGCCCGGCGGCCGCGTCCTACATCAAGGGCCTCAACCCGACCAAGGTCTTCGTCGTCGACGACCAGTCGGCCTACGGCGCGGGTCTCGCGGACGAGGTCAAGAAGGCGCTCGGCCCGCTGGTCACCGCGACCGACAAGGCGACCGACAACCAGCAGGACTTCAGCGCCATCGTCACCAAGGTGACCGCCTCCGGCGCGACCGCCCTCTTCTACGGCGGTTACACCGAGGAGGCCAGCCCGTTCCTCAAGCAGCTGCGGGCCGGCGGCTACAAGGGCACCTTCGTCGGCGGTGACGGCATCTACGACGCCAACATGCTGTCGGTGACCGGTAAGGCCGACGTCGAGGGTGCGGTCGCGACCTGCCCGTGCGCCCCGGCGACCGCCGCCAAGGGCACCTTCGTCCAGGACTTCCAGAAGGAGTACAACGCCGCTCCGGGCGTGTACGCCGACGTCGCCTACGACCTCACCAAGATCTTCCTCGAGGCCATCGGCGAGGGTAAGTCCACCCGTGCCGACATCCAGGCGTTCCTGACCAGCTACAACAAGGCCGGCGCCGCCACCGGTGTCACCTACAAGTGGACCGACAAGGGCGAGCTCGACCCGACCCAGGTCCGCGTCTGGGCCTACGTCGCCAAGGACGGCGCCTGGGCGCCCGACAAGGAGATCCCGAAGGCCTGATCCATGGCTGAGCGAACGAACCAGATCAGTCCTGGTCGGGGTGCGCGTAGTTGAGGTCGCGCGCGCGCATCGGGAACTCC
>NZ_JBFAIU010000335.1:0-8168 GCF_040654855.1 Asanoa sp. NPDC050611 | reverse complement strand
GCTCCTCTCCCCGCGACCAGGCTGTGACCCCCGCGACATTTTCGGCAGGGGGCGTTCCCTGGGGTACCCGGCGCGAGTTCTCGTGGAGCTCCCGAGGCAGCGCGGCCGGCAGCTTCACCGTCCACGGCAGGGCGTCGCCCTTGCGGTGGCGCAGCGAGACGCCGGCCCGGGCCAGCCGCAGGTCCGGTGTGTCGTAGTAGGTAGCGGTGAGGGTGACCGGCGGGGCGGCGACCACCGCGCCCCCGGCCGGGAGGCGGTCGGCCACATCCGGCAGCCGGAACGCCTCGTCGGCACCGAGTTTGCGTTCCTCTTCCAGCATCCGGCCAGCCTAGGTCAACCGGCCGTGCCGACGATACGGCGCAGCAGCCGGTCCTGAAGATGGTCGAGTGGCTTGTCCAAAGTGGAGGTGCGCCGGGTCCAGTTGCCGTCGCCGTGCAGCACGAACGCGTCGGTGTCGTCGCTCATCGAGGCGGTCAGCACGCTGTCGAGCTCGGCCCGGGCCACGGTGTCGGTGACCAGCACCAGCGCCTCGACGCGGCGGTCCAGGTTGCGGTGCATCATGTCGGCCGACCCGATCCAGAACTCGGTCTCCGGGTCGTCGGCGTCCACACCGAACCGGAAGACGCGCGAGTGCTCGAGGAACCGGCCGAGGATCGAGTGCACCCGGATGTTGTCGGAGAGCCCCGGCACGCCCGGCCGTAGCGTGCACATGCCCCGGATGACCAGGTCGACGTGCACGCCGGCCTGGGACGCCCGGTAGAGCGCGTCCACGATCTCCTCGTCGACCAGGCCGTTGGCCTTCATCTGGACCAGGCCCTGGCCACCCAGCCGGACCTTGTCGATCTCGCGGTCGATCCGCTCGATCAGCCCGCTGCGGATGCCGTGCGGCGCCACCAGGAGCCGGCGGTACGCGGTCTGCCGGCTGTAGCCCGTCAGCACGTTGAACAGGTCGGTCAGGTCGGCGCCCACCTCGGGATCGGCCGTCAGCATGCCGAAGTCCTCGTACAACCGGGCGGTCTTGGGGTGGTAGTTGCCGGTGCCGATGTGGCAGTAGCGACGGATCTGGTTGCCCTCCTGGCGCACCACGAGCGCGGTCTTGCAGTGCGTCTTCAGGCCGACCAGGCCGTAGACCACGTGGCAGCCCGCGCGCTCCAGCATCCGCGCCCAGCCGATGTTGGCCACCTCGTCGAACCGCGCCTTGACCTCGACGAGCACCACCACCTGCTTGCCGGCGGTCGCGGCGTCGATCAGCGCGTCGACGATCGGGGAGTCGCCGCTGGTGCGGTAGAGCGTCTGCTTGATGGCCAGCACGTTCGGGTCGGCCGCGGCCTGCTCGATGAAGCGCTGCACGCTGGTCGAGAACGAGTGGTACGGGTGGTGCACGAGCACGTCGCCGTCGCGCAGCACCGAGAACACGCTGCGCGGCACCTCGCCCTCGACCAGGCGCGGGTGGGTCGCCGGCACGAACGGCTTGTCCTTGAGGTCGGGCCGGTCGACGTCGCCGTAGATCTGCCACAGCGACGACAGGTCGAGCAGGCCGCGCACCCGCAGCACGTCGCTGTCTTCCATGTCCAGCTCGCGGACCAGCAGGTCCAGCACGTGGTCGGAGATCGAGGCCGCGACCTCGAGCCGCACCGGCGGGCCGAACCGGCGCCGGGCCAGCTCCCGCTCCAGCGCCTGCAGCAGGTCCTCGTCGCGGTCCTCGTCGACCTCGAGGTCGGCGTTGCGGGTCACCCGGAACAGGTGGCACTCGACCACCTGCATGCCGGAGAAGAGCTGGCCGAGGTGGTTGGAGATGAGCTCCTCGACGGGCAGGAACCGGTTGGTGCGGCCGATCCGGACGAACCGCGGCACGTTGTTGGGCACCTTGACCCGGGCGAACAGCACCTGGCCGCCGTCGGGGTCACGGACCGAGACGGCGAGGCTCAGCGACCGGTTGGAGATGTAGGGGAACGGGTGCGCCGGGTCGACCGCGAGCGGGGTCAGCACCGGGAACACGTGGTCGCGGAAGTAGGTGCGCAGCTGCTCGCGCTCGTCGTCGGCCAGGTCGGCCCACTGGAGCAGCTCGATGCCCTCGGCGTTGAGCTTGGGCAGCACCTCGTCGACGAAGCAGGCGGCATGCCGGGCGACCAGGTCGGCGGTCTTCTCGCCGACCAGCTCGAGCTGGGTGCGCAGCGGCATCTGGTCGCCGCCGCGGACCGGCAGGCCGGCCTGGAGGCGGCGCTTCAGCCCGGCGACCCGGACCATGTAGAACTCGTCGAGGTTGCTGGCGAAGATCGCCAGGAACTTGGCCCGCTCCAGCAGCGGCGTCGACGGGTCCTCGGCGAGGGCCAGCACCCGGGCGTTGAAGTCGAGCCACGACAGCTCGCGGTTGAGGAACCGGTCCTCAGGCAGCGGGTCCGAGCCCAGCGGCGGCACGTCGTCCGGCGGGGGCGAATCGATGTGGTCGTTGGCCGTGGGCGGGGCCGGGTTCTCCGGCGCGGGGCCGTGCCCGGCGGACGGTGCGCCGCGGCCCCGCGACCCTGGCGAGCTGCGCGTCTCGGTGGGGCCGGCCGCCGGCACCAACTCGGCCTGTTCGCTGGGCGCCATCGTCGGGAGGAACCGTCCGTCGGTTCCTCGAGGTCGTGGCATGCGTCGGCCGGGTGGTGTCTCGGTCACCCCATCATCATTACCTGATCGAGCTGAACGTGAAATGCACTTCAGTCGACTCGCGTCGGCTCAGGGGAGCGTGGGGATGGTGAGTCGTGTCACCACTCCGGATTGGTCCCGCTCGATGCGCACCCGCTGGCCGAGCCGGAGCAGCCGCAGACCGGACGCCTCGAAGGCGGCGGCGGGGTAGGTCAGCTCGCTGCCGTCGTCGAGCAGCAGCGTGCCGGACCGGCTGTCGGGGTCGTAGGTCGCGACCGTGCCCTGCATCCCAGCACCGTAGCCCACCAGCCGCGCGGTGTGCGGGCCCAGACCGAGGACGGCCGCCGCGGCGAGATCGGCCGCCGTGTCCACGTCGCGGCGCAGGGTCGGCCAGTTCCCGGCCAGGGGCACGGCCCCCGAGGCGGCGTGCGCGGCCGCCGAGCCAGGACCGAACCGCGGATCCAGGTGTACGCCCGCCGGCGCGGTCAGCAGCACCGTGCCCGTGCCGGGCGCGTCGGCGGCGTACCTCCGCGAACGGCCGCCGGACTCCCGCAGGGCCGCGCTCAGCTCGCCGGTCGCCAACGCGGGCAGGTCGGCCTGCAGGGCGGCGACGGGCCGGTCCTTGGCGGCGGCCGCGCCCACGGCGAACGCGGGGTTGAGCCCGCCGCCGGCCGGCTCGGGCAGCGGGCGGGCGCCGAGGGCGGCGAGCGCCGCGGCGGCGCCGGGGTCGCCGGTGACCGCGATCACCTCGGCCACCTCGGGCGCCGCGAGGGCCGCGGTCGCGGTGTCCAGGGCCAGCGCCAGGGCGAGCCGTTCGTGCGGCACGGCCGGCAGCGCGCCGCGCAGCCGGGTCTTGGCGGCGGCAGGCGGCTTGACGGCGAGCACGACCGCCCAGACCTCACGCACGCGCTTATGGTGCCAGCCTCCCTGGCTGGCCCTGCACGGCCCGGAGCAGGCATGATTTCGCTGCGGGCCGCGGTGGGCGGGCGCGGTCGCGGCGGTCGAGGAGGCAGGGTGGCACGGCGGAGGCTCGGGTTCTGGCGACGACTGGTGGTCATCCTGGTCAAGCCGGTGCTCACCGGGTGGACCAAGCGCACGTGGACCGGCATGGCGCACATCCCGGCCACCGGCGGCGCGATCATCGTCGCCAACCACCTGTCGCACGCCGACCCGGTGGTCATCGGGCACTACCTCTACGACGCCGGGCGGTGGCCGAGCTTCCTGGCCAAGGCCAGCGTGTTCCGGGCGCCGGTGGTCGGCTACATCATCAGCCGCTGCCACCAGATACCCGTCGAGCGCGGCTCGGTCGACGCCGCGCGGTCCCTCGACACACTGGTCGCGGCCGTCAAGGACGGCAGCAGCGTGATCATCTATCCCGAAGGCACCACCAGCAAGGAACCGGACCTCTGGCCCATGAAGGGCAAGACCGGCGCCGCCCGGCTCGCGCTGATCACCGGCGCGCCGGTGATACCGATCGTGATGGACGGCCCGCAGGCACTGTTCGACCCGCGCACCAAGAAGGTCGGCCTCCGGCCGCGGATCCCGGTGCGGGTGCACGCCGGCGAGGCGATCGACCTCGGCAAGTGGGCGGGCGCCGCGCCGACCCGGCACACCCTCGACGCGATGACCGACGAGATCATGCTGCACCTCCGCGACATGCTGGCCGACCTGCGCGGCGTGACCGACCCGCCGCCGCTGTGGTCGCCGCCGCGGCAGCGCAAGGAGTCGACGCCGGCCGCCGAGACCGCGACGCCGGCCGCCGAGACCCCGACGCCGGCCGCCGAGACCCCGACGCCGACGGGGGAGCAGGCATGAGTCACGTCGCGGTGCTGGGTGCCGGGTCCTGGGGCACGGCGTTCGCCAAGGTGCTCGGCGACGCCGGCCGGGATGTGACCATCTGGTCGCGGCGCGCGGCGGTGGCCGCCGGCATCCGGGACCACGGACGCAACCCCGACTACTTTCCCGAGGTACGCCTGCCGGAGCGCGTCACCGCGACCGTCGACGCCGGCACGGCGATCGCGGGCGCCGAGATCGTCGTGCTCGCCGTGCCGTCGCAGACGCTGCGCGGCAACCTCGCCGAGTGGCGGTCCTCCCTCGACTCCGACGCGACGCTGGTGTCGCTGATGAAGGGCATCGAGCTCGGCACCACCAAGCGGATGAGCGAGGTCGTGGTCGAGGCCGCGGGCGTCCCGTCCGACCGGGTGGTCGTGGTCTCCGGCCCCAACCTCGCACCGGAGCTGGCCGTCGGGCTGCCGGCGGCGACCGTGGTCGCCGGCACCGACATGCGCCGCGCGACGCTGGTGCAGGGCGCGATCACCACGCCGTACATGCGGCCGTACACCAACGACGACGTGATCGGCGCCGAGCTGGGCGGGGCGGTGAAGAACGTGATCGCGCTGGCCTACGGCATCGCCGAGGCGATGGGCCTCGGCGACAACCTCAAGGCCACGCTGATCACCCGCGGCCTGGCCGAGACCGCCCGCCTCGGCGTCGCGCTCGGCGCCGACCCGCTGACCTTCGCCGGCCTCTCCGGACTGGGCGACCTCGTCGGCACGTGCCACTCGCACTTCTCCCGCAACCGCACGTTCGGCGAGCGGCTCGGTCGTGGCGAGACGCTGGAGCAGGCGCAGGCCGCGGTCGGGCAGACCGCCGAGGGCGTGAAGAGCTGCCTCGCGATCCGGGACCTGGCCCGCAAGAACGACGTGGAGATGCCGATCACCGAGCAGGTGGAGCGGGTCTGCCACGAGGGCGCCGACCCCCGTGAGGCGCTGACGATCCTGATGACCCGCACCACGAAAGCGGAATGAGTTGACCGAGTACGGCGACGGCACGCGGACCGTGCACGCGGGACTGCCACCGGCGGTCCCCGGCGAGCCCTTCCTACCCGGGCCGGTCTTCGCGGCCCCCTACCACCTCGACCCGGACGCCGGACCGGCCGCGTCGCCCAACGGCTACGGCCGGCCCGACAACCGCACCCGGCGCCTGCTCGAGTCGGCGATCGGCGAGCTGGAAGGCGGGCCGGTGCTCGCCTTCGCCAGCGGCCAGGCGGCGGTGACCGCGGTGCTGCTGACGGTGCTGCGGCCCGGCGACACCGTGGTGCTGCCGGCCGACGGCTACTACTCGGTGCGCGGCTTCGCCACCTCGACGCTGGCGGAGCTCGGCGTGCGGGCCGTGTTCGCGCCGACCGCGGGCCCGCACCCCGACTACACCGGCGTGCGGCTCGTGCTGCTCGAGACGCCGGCCAACCCGGGTCTCGACGTCTGCGACATCGCCGCGCTGGCGGACCGCGCACACGCCGCCGGCGCGCTGGTCGCGGTCGACAACACCGCCGCGACGCCGCTCGGGCAGCGCCCGCTCGACCTCGGCGCCGACTTGTCGCTGGCCTCGGGCACCAAGGCGCTGACCGGACACTCGGACCTGCTGCTGGGGTACGTCGCGACGCGCGCGCCCTCGCTGCTGGAGTCGCTGACCGCGTGGCGCAACACGACCGGCTCCATCCCGGGCGCGTTCGACGCCTGGCTCGCCCACCGTTCCCTGTTCACCCTGGACCTGCGGCTGGCCCGGCAGTCGGCGAACGCGGCCGCGGTCGTCGAGGCGCTGGCCGCGCGGTCCGACGTGACCGGGCTGCGCTGGCCGGGCCGGCCCACCGACCCGGCCCACGCCGTCGCGTCCAGGCAGATGCGCCGGATCCCGGGCATCGTCGGGTTCGACCTCGGCTCCGCCGAGCGGGTGGCCCGCTTCCTGGCGGCGTCGGACCTGGTCGCGGCCGCGACGTCGTTCGGCGGCGTGCACACCAGCGCGGACCGGCGCGAGCAGTGGGGTGACGACACCGCGCCGGGCTTCGTCCGCCTGTCCTGCGGCATCGAGGACGCGGCCGACCTGGTCGCCGACATCACCACGGCGCTCGACAAGTCCTGAGCGTCACTCCCGCGGCCGGCGGGCGCCGCGGGCCGCGCCGCCGAGCCGTTGCCGGGGCACCGCCGTCGGCACCGGCCGTTTCAGGTGGTAGCGGTGGATCTCGGTGTTGCCCTCCAGGCTGGGGTTCTCGCTCACCGAGACGAGCTCCCAGGCCTGGTCGCCGGCCCGGTTGAGGTGGGCCAGCGCGGTGTCGCCGAACGGCGTGACGTCGAGCATCGAGCCGTCCGGCCCGTACCAGTGGAACGTGACCTCCCAGCCGGCCGCCTCGACCCGCGCCATGCGCCGGCGGACGAGCAGCGCGTACTCCCATTTCGCCATGGGCCCGGAGATTCCCAACCCGCGCGGTTGGAAAACGACGCGTACGCAGCGTGATCGCTGGAGCAGCCTGCCTCAGGTGCCCCGGCAGAGTAGGGTCCTGACCTGTGACGAGACCTAGGAAGATCCGCGTCGCGGTCGTTTTCGGCGGCCGCAGCACCGAGCACGCGATTTCGGCCGTCAGCGCCGGCAGCATCCTGCGGGTCCTGGACCCCGACCAGTACGAGGTCATCCCCGTCGGGATCACCCGTGAAGGTCAGTGGGTGCTCACCGACGGTGATCCCGGCCTGCTCGCGATCGAGGGCGCGCGACTTCCGGAGGTCACCGCCAGCGCCGGCACCGCGGTCGTGCTGCCCGGCGACCCCACCTCGCGCGGGCTCATGGTGGTCGAGCCGTCCGACGGGCTGAGCGCGCTGGGCGACGTCGACGTGGTCTTCCCGGCGCTGCACGGCGCCTACGGCGAGGACGGCACCATCCAGGGTCTGCTGGAGATGGCCGACATCCCGTACGTGGGTGCCAACGTGTTCGCCAGCGCCGCCGCCATGGACAAGGAGTTCACCAAGAAGCTGGCGGCGGCCGAGGGCATCCCGGTCGGGCCGTACGCGGTGCTGCGCAACGGGATGTCGCTGAGCGAGGCCGACAAGCAGCGGCTCGGGCTGCCGGTGTTCGTGAAGCCGTCGCGCGCGGGTTCGTCGTACGGCATAACCAAGGTCTCCGACTGGGCCGACCTCGACGCCGCCGTCGCCACCGCCCGGCAGATCGACCCGAAGGTGCTGGTCGAGTCCGCGATCGTCGGCCGCGAGGTCGAGTGTGGCGTGCTCGAGGCCGAGGCCGGTGGCGCCGCGGAGGCGTCGCTGCTCGCCGAGATCCGGGTGACGGGGCCGGGTCACGAGTTCTACGACTTCGAGGCGAAGTACCTGGGCGAGGAGTGCGAGTACGACATCCCGGCCCGGCTGCCGGAGGGTGTCGCGCGCACCGTGCAGGACTTCGCGGTGCGCACGTTCAACGCGATCGACTGCGCCGGCCTGGCCCGGGTGGACTTCTTCGTCACCGACGACGACCAGGTCCTGCTCAACGAGATCAACACGATGCCGGGCTTCACGGCGACGTCGATGTTCCCGCGCATGTGGGCGGCGAGCGGGCTCGAATATCCGAAGCTGGTCGACCGGCTCATCCGCACGGCGCTGCGCCGTGGCAGCGGCCTGCACTAGCTGTACCCGGTCATGAGGTTGGTTGCAGGCGGCTGATCGGGGGTTGGCCGCCGAGTGCGCTGTGGCGTCGTTGAGTGTTGTAGTGCTCGAGCCAGG